>JAFGNV010000117.1 GCA_016926805.1 Anaerolineae bacterium | reverse complement strand
TTTGGCTGGAGTAGTTCTACAGACGTTTGGTATGAAATGGGTTGGGTAAATAATTTTTGGGCCAAATAATTTTGGGGAGGTTGGCACGCAATCCTTATGTCTTCATTAAAGCTGCTTTGAACATGGCGAAAAGGCAGCAGATGGGCGAATTCGTGATGGTACACGGTTTCATAACTCACCCACGAGGTGGCAAACAGGATGCCGCCTTCGGCCACAAAACGGCGCAGCTTGCTGTAAAAATCTTCCCGTCCTTGTTGGGTATAGTGTTCTCCCCGCACGATGATGACCAATTTAAACATAGGGAACACATCAGGTTCAAGCCGGTCGAGTTCCCACTGCGAAGATAGGTTGGCAAACGTTACCAATCTGAACCCGGCATTTTGGGCTAGCTGGCCCAGTTCGGCGGCAAATTCGGTTCCATCAGCAACCAGCAAGCAAGTGTTTTTCTCCGCCAAACTCTGCCAGGCATACGTTTGAACCAACCAATCTGCGTTGGCCAGTAAAGATTGGGCCAGGTGGTTTGGCAAAGGCTGGCCCCAATGGGACAGGCAACGCAGGCTGGCCCGTTTCACCTCTTGGCTGGCTTCGTCCTTTAGCCTGTTGACCAGCAGTTTGGCTACGCTTGTCTGCCCCAACTTTTCGCCTATGGTTATTGCGCCCAGCCTGACCTGGCTGTTTTGATGGTTGAGCAAACGGTCAAATAGCGCCACTACTTGAGGGGGATCTGTCTCGTTGAACCAATGGTTCAAGCTGTCCAGACTTGAACCCAGCTTGGATATATTGTTTACAGGCAGGTGGGCCAGACTACAAAGCAGATATTCCAGCAGGTCTGGCGATGGTTCAGGCTGAGTCAGGTGTTGCAACATAAGCTCAAGCTTGTCCTGGCTTAAAAGTTGAGTGTCTTGCCGTCCAAAACTGAGCCAATCCTGGTAAGCCTGGCGTAGAATTTCAAAGGCCCTCTTTTGTTTATGTTTCTCCTGGTCAAGATCACTTTGAAAACGGGCTAAAAGAGTCTCAAATCCTTCGGCAAAATCCTTGGTAAAATCGGCGTACATTTTGTCTGCCAAAAAGCCCGGAATGTCGCACGGTTGATAAAGCAGGGGCAGCACTTTTACCCTGTTCCCGTGGATTTCTTCATTCAGAGCTATATTGACCTCACGACGAACCCATTTTGAAGCCACCGAGTGAGGCGACAAAACCACACCCAGGTATTCACATTCTTGGATGGCCGTTTCTATTTTGGAGAGGAGGGAGTCGCCCAGGCGCATTTCGGCCTCATCAACCCAGGTGCGGATGCCGTGCGCCTGTAATCGCTCGCTTAATTTTCTAACAAAGGGCTTATCTTTACGGTTGTGGCTGAGGAAAATGCTTAACATACTTGTTTGTAAAAGATCATTCCGGCGTTTGCTGTTATCCAGCATAACAGTAAATCTTTTTTCAAACAAGTCGGTAATTTGTCCCAATTAAACCACCGGCAAGGTGAACCAAAAGCGGCTTCCCTTACCCGGCCCGCTTTCACTCTCTACCCCAATCTGACCCCCGTGCGCCTCGACCAATTGCCGGGCGATAGCCAACCCCAGTCCAGAACCGCCCTGTTCACGAGAGCGGGATCTTTCGGCCCGCCAGAAGCGGTCGAACACGTGGGGCAAATCCTCGGCGGGGATGCCCGGTCCCGTGTCGGTGATAGACACCTTTATGTGACGGCCGGGTTGAGTTCGCCCTTGCGCCTCGGCTGGTGTAAGCAAGGCGGTATTTCCCTGCATAAGCGCAGATACCGCAATCTCAATTTCTCCTCCCTCGGGCGTATGCCGGAGGGCATTGGTCAACAGATTGTGGATGACCTGTCGCACCCGGTCCGGGTCGACTTGCGCCACGGGTAAATTTTCGGGCATGGATACCTTGAGGCTGATATTCTTTTCGCGGGCTAATTCGGCAAAGAGGTCCGCCGCAGTCTCGACAAGGGCAGCCACTGCGGTCGGTTGCCGGTTCAGGCTCAATTGACCGGCTTCGGCCTGGGCCAATTCGCGGAGGTCGTTGATGAGCCGGTTGAGGATGAGTGTTTCGTCGTAAATGGCAGCGATTTCGGCTTTGTCCAGGGGGTAAACGTCGTCCAGGATGGCCTGCAAGTTGCCCTGGATTACGCTCAATGGCGTGCGGAGTTCGTGAGCCACGTCGGCGACCATGTTGCGCCGGATGATTTCGGCCTCTTGCAAATGGCTGGCCATGTCGTTGAAGGCCTGGGCCAGGTTGGCCAGTTCATCGGCGCCTTTAACCGGCACCCGCTGGTCGAACTGGCCTCGGGAAATGCGCCGCGCCGCCACGGCCAATCGACCCAATGGCGCGGATAAGCCACGGGCTATGAGTAACCCCATCACCACCGCCAACACCCCGGCAATCACTCCGGCTTGAAACAAAATGCGATTGATCTGATCCAAAAAAGTCTGGGCTGCGCCGGTCAGCATCATCTGGCCCGAGGATGCATCCAGCGTGAGATAACCGATGGTCTGATTCTGCCATTCAAGGGGTAGGGCCTGGGCTATTTCGCCTTGGCGGAGTTGGGCTGGAACGGTTGTTCCCGGCTCAGCAAAAACGACCCGTCCGCTGTTATCGGTTAAGATTAACTTGGGCGCGCCGTAACGCATGCCGCGCCCGTGTCCCATGCCCATTCCGGTTTGGGGGGCGTTGTTAAACACGGTCTCTACGCCCGCCCACGAGCCGTGTTGGGCGTAATAGGCCACCAGGGCCGGGGCCAGGGGCGACTCCATCATCTGGTTGTGGTTCATAAAACGACGAAACTGGGTACTGACCTGGTATTGACTCAGTACAGCCGCAATGATGATGGCAATTGCCGCTACCAGGCCAAAGGCAAGCGCCAGCCGGGTCCAGAGTTTGTTCATCGGGCCTCTCCCCGCAGCCGGTAGCCCACGCCGTACACGGTTTCAATGTAAGCCGGGTTTTCTGACTCAACACCGATTTTTTTACGCAGGTTCTTGATGTGACTATCCACCGTGCGCTCCAGACCCTCGTAAGCATAACCCAGACCTCGCTCAATCAACTCCAGGCGGGTGAAGGCATGCCCTGGATTTTCAGCCAGTACCTTGAGTAGATTGAATTCGGTCGGGGTGAGGTCGAGCAGGGTGTTGTCGATGGTTGCCTGGTGGCGGTTCAGGTCAAGGCGTAACTCGCCGGCGCGCAGGCTTTGGGTTGGGGACGTCCCTCCACCCACTCGACGCAACACGGCCCGCACCCGGGCCACCACCTCGCGGGGATTGAAGGGCTTGGTAATGTAATCGTCGGCGCCCAGTTCCAGACCTACAATCCGGTCGGTATCCTCTACCCGGGCAGTCAACATAATGATGGGCAGGTTAGCCAGCGACGGCTCGCTGCGCACCAGGCGAGTAATGTCCCAGCCGTCCCGGTCGGGCAACATCAGATCGAGCACCACCAGGTCGGGTTGCTCGCGCCGGATGGCGTGCAGGGCGGTTTCACCATCAAAGGCGGTGCTTACCTGGTAGCCTGCCTGTTCCAGATATGAACGCACCAGGCGCACAATTTGTTTGTCATCGTCAACCACCAAGATACGGGGCATGAATGATTGTCTCTTGTCTTTTACTTTAGTACGATGAGGCCAGGCCATAGTCCCTACTACCTGCTATCATAAACGCGGTGCGTTAGCTGTCAAATCTTGAGCGGTGCACTCACCGGGATTGTACAAGGTGGCCTGAGCGTAGCGTCGAACGGTACAGACGATCCAGTTCCAGTGCAAGACCAGATGGAGCACGACGATGCCGATCATCACCAGGCTGGCCCATAAATGCAGATCGTTCCAATCGTGACGGGTCCAACCCAAAAGGGAGGCGTTATAATAGGGGTTTCGTCCGCCCCGGTAACCACCTGCCGGCAGAACCAGCCAGGCCACTAACCCCGAGAGATTGGTTAAGAAGAAGAGAGCAAATAACACGCTATCGAGGAAAAAATTGACGCGGGCCTGTTGAGCCAGTCGGCCAAAAAAGCGTTGAACCACGCAGATAATCCAACGCCAATGGAGGATGAGATGGAACGTGATCCCCAGCAGCATCCCCACCCCGAACCAGTTGTGCAGTTCAACCCATTCCCGGCGGGTCAGGCCATAAAATACCAGCCAGCCACTCCCAGACCCACTGGGGATAACCAGCCACAGGAGCAGGCCGGTGATGGTGGTGATGACAAACGTAATAAAGATGGTCAAGTCGAGCCAAAAATTGAGTTTTGTTTTACCAAGCATGGAATCACCTCAAACTGATAACTTGATAACATAGTCTCATTATAGCCGTCAAATGTGGAGATTTTATGGAGAAAGTTTGGGCAAGTAATGGAATTTGTGTTTGTCAGTCGACCGGTTGCGGAAGAGTTCGCCGGTTGATCCAGAAACGGCGAACCAGAAAATAAAGCCCAATCCCCAAAATAACCAGACCGACGAGCAGGCCGCTGAAGTCGCTGATGAATTGGCTGATGAGTTCCCATTGGCTGCCCACGGCATAGCCCACGCCGCCGTACAGCACAATCCAGGTAAATTCACCGGCCACGTCGTAGCCGAGGAAGCGCCAGTAGGGATAACCACTTCCCCCGGCGATGAGGTTGGTGGGGATGGCCAGCGGGGTCAACAAAAAGCGAGTCAGATAAATGGCCAACCCGCCGCGTCGTTTAAATGTTGCTTCTGCTTTTTGCCACGTTGCTGATTGCCCAAAACGACGCTGAACCCAGCCTCGGGCAAAATAACCCATGGCGTAGCTGGCGCTGTCGCCCAACACGGCGCCCAACAGTCCCAGGCCCGAGGCCGTGACCCCATCAAGCACGCCCTGGCGGACAAAAGCTCCGGCGGCCAGCAGGAGCAGGGTTGACGGGAGGGGAATGCCCAGCGCTCCCAGTAGTAAAGCCAGACCCAGGGCCGGGGGACCATAGGTAATCATCCCGGTCAAAAACAGTTCGGTCAGACTCAGTTCTTCAGTCACGGGCAGGCTCCGGGGTGAGGGGATGGTCGGCTTGGTATTGGCGGATCGCCGCTTTGACCGCAGTGACGACAGCACCTTGGTCGTCGCCATACTCGCCATTCAGCTGGCGCAGACTCTTGTTCTGATTCCCTTCTTGAGGAATCCCGATGGATTCAAAAATGTATGCTTCGGGCACGCCGTAGGCGGTGGCAATATAGGGGACGGTCATCCAACCGCGAATGGCTTCGACATCGGTCACGCCGGGTTGGAGGCCGGTCTGCTGTATTCGCATGTAAGAGCGGAAGGCTCGAAAGCCAAAAAAAAGGACCAGAATGAGACCCGCCACAATCAGGACAATGATCAGGATGCGTTCTTTGCGGGAGGGACTACGAGAGATTTGGGTTGGTTGGGACATGTTGTCGGCTCGCTAGACCAAAATTTAGAAGTTGTTATTATACCATATTGAATTTGATTTGAAATCGTTATTCGGCGTCAGATGTTTGGGTATTAGACCAAAAAGAAAACCGCCAAGTTGCAGCATAGCAAAGACGCAAAGATTTTTGTTTTATCTTTGCGCCTCCGCACTGCTGCGGCTTGGGATTGAAATCAAACCGTCTGGTTCCGGCTGGATGGAGCGAGGTCGTCCGAAATCATGGTATATTTCAGCGCCAGCGTCCCATGGGGCCTCCGCCCCAATCACCTGGACCACGTCTGGCAAAATCACAGACCCCGTCGCCGTCGGTATCACCCCAGCCGGGGCAGTTATCCCCACCGGGCGTTCCCTGATTGCTTAACCGGGCGGTAATGTTGGCCCTCATCGCGGCCAGCATTGTATCCACTTGCTCTTGGGTCATCACCCCATTTTCAACCATCAGGGCCAGCCGTTCGGTTTGCGGGGTCAGAAAGGCGTCAACAATTTTGTCGACTGCCACATCCTTTTCCTGGGCAATATTGGCAATGCTTTTACCCGCCTGTAATTCGGCCAGTAAGTCGGTAGAAGTCATGCCAAGTTGTTCGGCGGCCACGGCTACCAGGGAACTACCGGCGCCACCCCAGGCTGGACCCCGGCCAAACATCAGCCCAGATCCAAAACCGTGCCCCATCATACCCTGGCCCATGCCAGGGCCAAAACCGCCCGGTCTGCCCCGGCCCATGTGACCTTGGCGCATGGGGCCGTCCCAGCGCAGCCCGCCGCCAAACATCGGGCCGGGCATATAGCTCTGTGGGGGATAAGCCGGGGTATAGCCCCACATCACCCGCTGAAACAGAGTGACCGCTACCGCGCCCAGAGTCAAACCGACCACCAGCGCCACGGCAATAATACCGGCGATAATCCATTTGTTTTGTGTGTTCATAGAACCTCCATAACGTTTGCTAATAGTTGCTCATCAGGTTTGTCTGATAGCAATAGTATAACTCCAAAATATGGAGAAGTTGTGGAGAATGGGTAAAGATTTTGTATTTCTACGTTGCAGGTATTTTCCCCTGGATCACAAGGCGGCAATTTCAATATAGGGGATGCGGTTGTCCAAATGCTGCATCCAGCCCGGCTCGTGTTCCCAGCCAACGGCGTATAACCGGCTACGGTACGGGATATGCCAGTATCGCCGGGCGACAGCCAGCAGCGGATCGTTTTCGGCCAGGCCGACCATCAGGTAAGCAAGACCTCGTTCGGCGGCCAGATTATAAACATGTCGCAGTAGAATCTGGAAAATCTCCGGCTGGTTATGGGCAATACAGATGAAACCGGCGTAAGCGGATTGAATTTTCTCGCCGGGCGGGAGCAGGGGTTGGGCGCCAATGAGGCGCAGACCAAAATTGTAGAGCAACCGGAAGCGACCCAACGCGCCGCTGTAGCCCTGTATCACCGATTGTTTGTAAGCCGACTGGTCCCACAGCCCCATCACCCCGACCAGCTTTCCCTGCCGTCGGGCCAAAAACATATCCTCCAGGTCGAAGCCTCGGGTGAGGGGGCTGTCGATAAAATCGGTTTCGATGTAGGCCGGAAAGAATTGTTTGGCCGCGCCGTGTTGTCTGAATAGGGCGATGATTTCGCCCAGGTCTGCGGTTGAGCCGTGGGAGACGTGGTAAACCGAGGGAGGGATACGTTGGGGACGGCGCAAAATCAGGGCCAGCGTCCGCAGGTGGCAGGCGGGCTGAAAGAGGGGATACCCCCGGCGCGGGCGGTCGACCAGAATGCCGGTTGCCTGTTGATTGCCCTCGATGATGGCCGCCAGGTAGCCGGCTAC
The DNA here is from genome assembly GCA_016926805.1 of Anaerolineae bacterium. Lineage (GTDB taxonomy): Bacteria > Chloroflexota > Anaerolineae > 4572-78 > J111 > JAFGNV01. Next base: position 2,636 of record JAFGNV010000117.1, on the reverse strand, counting down.
TCGTTGGTCGGCGTGTAATTGTTGCAAATACCGGACGCCTTGCGGCACCAGCCAGCGGCCTTGAAAACGTTCGGCAATCCGTAGCTGGCTCAGGTAACCCACGGCTTCGACTTGACCGTTGACAAAGAGAGGGCGAACAGCCCGGCAAAAAATCCCGGCCAGATCGCTGGTGGGTTGATGGCGGGCTACCACCACCTGGCAAAATGGCCCCATGGTGCCGCAGCCCAGAAAGTAATTCGGTTCCCGCTCAAAGGTGATGGTAATCTGGCCCGGCATTGGATTCTCGGCCAGTAACCGGCGAATGGCCGGGTCATCGGCGGGGGTGGCAAGTTCAATCGTAAAGTTCATAAATTGTTTGACTCATTGTAAGCCAAATCGCAACCCGTGTTTTTTGTACATCTCCCGGCGGAACAGGGGAGCATAGGCGACATACTGGCTCAGGCGAAAGAGCGAGCGCATATTGGTTTTCAGGTCGAAGGTCCGCCTGATGATAGAAAGGGGGCTGTTAAAAGTGGTGCGGGCACGGAAGCCGGCTTCGGTTAGTTCCGCGGGCGACATCAACCGGGGTTGAAAGGCCGCGTAATTAAAACGATAATCCGGGTGCAGCCACCACCGACCGCTATAGAGCAGGCGGCCCTCGGCGGCCAGTTGCCGATACAGCAGCGTGTTGGGATACGGCATCAGCACGTTAAAGGCGGCAAAGGCGAACTTGTTTGCCATGGCAAATTCCACTGTTTGCTCAATAGACTCCACGGTATCGTGATCGTGGCCGATGGTGAAGGCGGCCCAGGTTTGCAGCCCGTAATCGCGCAGAATTTCCAGTTGGGGCCGGTAATTCTCAAATTTGCCGTTGAGGTTGGGCGTTTTTTTTATCGAGTGCAGGTTGAGCGGGTTGATGGATTCAAAACCGACCACGTGGCCCAGACAACCACTTTTGACCATCAAATCCATCAACTCGCGGTCTTCGGTCATATCAATGCTGGCTTGCGAGACCCAGTGGATGTTCAGCGGGATCAGTTCCCGGAACAACTGTTTGGCCGCCACCCGATTGGCCAGCATATTGTCGTCGACAAAAAACAGCAAGCCGCGCTCCTGTTGCTCAATCTCCTGGATGACCTCGCCCACGTTGCGACAATAGTGAGTCTGGTTGAAGTAGGCGCTGACGGCGCAGAAGGTGCAGTCAAAGCGGCAGCCCCGGCTGAATTGCAGCAGGGTGAGGGGCAGGTAACCCTTGCCCTTAAAAATATCCCGGCGCGGCAGAATCCCACCAACCTGCGCCGGGCCGCCTTTGGCTTGGTACACCGATTGTAGTTTTCCCCGCCGGGCATCCTCGATGACCTGCGGCCAGAGAAATTCGGCATCACCCAGATAGAGGGCGTCGGCGTGCCGGGCCACTTCTTGAGGAACAAGAGTGGCGTGCATGCCGCCCATCACCACCGGCACGCCCCGCTGGCGATACTCGGCGCCGATTTCGTAAGCCCGGCGAGCGGTGAAGGTTTCGACGGTGATGGCAACCAGATCGGTGGGGTCGTCGTAAGGGATGGACTCCATGCGGTCGTCGTAGAGAACTACTTCCACCTCGGGCGGGGTCAGCCCGGCCAGTACCCCCAGCGGCAATGGTTCCATGCGGGCTTCGTCCACATAGAGGCTGTGTTCCATCCGGCCAATATTGGGTTTGATGAGGGTGAGTTTCATATTTTTCTAAACTTTCCAGGCGCGGAAAGGACTCAGGTCTTTATTTTATTATAGCAGCATCCAACCAGAATCTGACCTGCCAAAAGTTAGGGGTTTGTGGCGTTTTACCGGCCAATTGGGTGATGAGGTCGCCGTTTGTTGCCCTCAGCGGTGTGGCTGGAACGGCAAAGATTACATCTCCCAGGTGACATCACCACACAGATCGTCAGGATGCTCTCGCTGCAGAAAGGCTTCAAAGGCGGGGCGTTCATCGCCGATAAGGAAGGAGGGGCCGTGGCCGGGAAAACACTCGGTTTCATTGGGCCATTGAAAGACAATGTTACGTAACGTTTCCAGGGTAACTTTAAAGTAGGGTGGCGCCCAGGTTCTGCCCGGCCCGCCCTGGAAAATGGTGTCACCTACAATGGCCCGCTGGTCGGGCAGCATGATGCAGACCATTCCATAAGTGTGGCCAGGGGTATGAATAAAACGCAGGGTGTATTTTCCCAGGACAAAAATGTCGCCGTCGGCCAACCAGTTATCAGCCGTCACGCCCATGGGGGAGTCGGCGGGATGCATGTAAACGGGAACCTGCAACCTGGCTTTCATTTCTTCAAGCGCCCCCACATGGTCGGGGTGAGCGTGAGTCAAAAAAATGGCCACAGGCGTAGAGTCGCCCAACATTTCCGCCAGGGTGTCCGGCTCGGCGCCGGGGTCGACCAGGATACTCTGGTTGGTATCGGGACACAGGAGGGCGTAGGCATTCATCGGCCAGGGACCGACCGCGGCGGACTTTAGAATCAGTGAGGTGATCATTTTTTGCTCCTTTGCCTAAAAAAATCGACCGTCTTGGCCAACAAAGACGGTCGGTAAGGCGGGGAGGGTGGGATTCGAACCCACGGTCGAGTTTAACCCCGACAACCACTTAGCAGGCGGCCCCAATCGTCCACTCTGGCACCTCC
>JAFGNV010000116.1 GCA_016926805.1 Anaerolineae bacterium | reverse complement strand
TCCTTTTTCCCCTCCCCCAATTTGGGGGAGGGGCCAGGGGTGGGGGCAAAATAAAAACATCTCATCACTTACAATTGAACCACTACCTCAAAAAACAAAGGGGGCCAACTGTAACCAACCCGTAACCATCACAAACAGGGAAATATGATATAGTGAAACTGGTAAGGGGGTTATGATGTAATTCTTATCATTCGTTTCGCCAGTAATAGTCCGGGAAACTATCATTGTACCCTGGCCATATTGGCAAGCCACGGCCAGGAAAAACATTACAACAGCTTACAACCAGAAAGAAGGAAGGAAAATGAAACGCAAAACAAACTTTTTAATTATTTTATTGATTATTGCCATAGCTTTACTGACGGCATGCGGGTCTACCACCCCGGCGCCAACCGCCACCACCGCCCCCAAAGACACGCCCACCCCCTCGCCCACAGATACGCCCGCGCCGGCAGCGCAACCCGCCGCACCGGCCCTGGGCGGCCGGATCATCTTCCCGGTTTATGATGCCGCCGCCGGAACCTACCATATTTACATCTCTAATCTCGACGGCAGCGACCGCCAACTGGTAGCCGAGGCAGCCAGCCAGCCCAATCTTAACTCTGACGGCACGCGCGTGGTTTTCCGCTCGTGGCAGGGGGATAACCGGGGTTTGATTGAACGCGGCGTTGATGGCGGTGACGTGTGGAAGTTTAACACCTATTTTGAAGCCGGTCGAGCCACCTTTGCTCCTGATAATCAATCATTCCTCTTCCACTCGCGCGAGGCAGGTGAAAAACCGGCCATTTATCGCACCATTGAGGCCAATTACGACGTGCTGCGGCGCGAGTCCAATCCCATCCAGGGTGAAGCGCCAGCCTGGACGCCTGACGGCCAGAGTTTCATCTATAAATCGTGCATCGGCACCCAATGTGGGCTTTACTTTAGCAATCTCGACGGCAGCAATCCCCGGCAACTTACCGAAGACCTCAGCGATACCAATCCGTCGGTTTCACCTGATGGGCAGACCGTTGCCTTTATGTCGCAGGGGAGCGGTAATTGGGACGTGTACACTGTTAATCTTGACGGCACAAACCGGACCCCCTTGACCACCGATCCGGCCAATGACGGCTTACCCATCTGGTCACCCGATGGCCGCACTATTGCCTTTGCCTCCGATCGCAGTGGTGAGTGGTCGATCTGGGCCATGAACCCTGATGGGAGTCATCAGCGTGAGTTGTTCCCGTTGGGCGGTTCGATAGACGGACGGGTGTAATTGGACGTAGCCAACTCGTGGGGGTGGCTTGAAGAGAGTATCGACTGGGCCCCCTAAAACCACTCCGGCATCTTAACCCAAACCTTACCCTTTGCGCCAAAAGTCGGGCCGGTTCTGGTAGAACCGGCCCGTGGTTTATCTGGCCAGATGAGCCAGCGACTCAGTCCGCATATCTCGCAGCCGCCCGCGTACCACCTGGGCCATCTTTTGGATCATAAGATAACCAAAATTGTAATCGCGCTCAAAAATCTTCAGCAACTCTTTGGCATCAAAAGCAATAACCCGGCATGGGGTGGTGGCCTTGCCGCTGTTGGTCACTTCGGGGGGCGGGACCAGGGCCGACCAGCCAAAAACCTCACCCGGCCCAACGGCGCTGAGCACAATCTCATCGGTTTTTAAGTCGCCGGTAAATTGCTCCGCAAGCTTGTGCTCCACGTCGCGAGCGGGCACCTCGATCACAATGGCCACCGCCCCTTCCACAACCAGGTAAAGATGGTCTAAAGAATCCCCCTCGTGGAAAAAGTAATGGTCGGTTTCCACCACCAACTCTTCGGCCACCTTGGCCAACGCCACCAGGTGATCGTAGTTCAAACCGGCAAAGAACGGATAACGACGAAGCACTTCAGGTGAAATCATGTTTCCCTCCTGTGGAAAAATAGTCATCAGTTATCAGTGGGCAGTTGTCGTAATCACTGTTCTCTGACTCTTGCTCACTAATTCAGTTCGCCAACTCCGCCAACACCGCTGCCGTTACTTTGGGAATCGCAGCAACTACGGCCGGGGTTGGCTGATCGCCAAAATCAATGATATTCTCCACTTCAATCGCATAGATGATAAATTCGGTGGGCAGAGAATACCCCATCCGTGCGGCCATGTCTAGCGCCGTAACCAAGCTGGTATCGTGGGTCGAGGCGCTGTGTTGGGTGGGGCTGAGGTGGCGCAGGTCGTCCAGCGTCAGCCGATGAATGGCCCCGGCATTGCGGCCCAAACCGACGGAAGGATGCCGACCAGCCTGAGGCTCGCGGGGATGATGCCAGGCATCAATCAGAATAACCCGGTCGTACCCCACCACCCGCTCCATTAACCTCAAACCACCGACGCTGGCCTCGCTTACCTCAATGGAAGTATCCGGCGGCAGGGCGGCCCGCACCGCTTCGGCCACCCGCACGCCCACGCCATCGTCGGTGAGAATGGGGTTGCCCAGGCCAAGCACCAACGTTTTCATGACTGATATGCTCTTTACATCCTTCCCCGCTTCATTTCTTGAAGCGATTCATCGGTGAGGAAAGGCAGGCAATATCCTTTTGTAGAGCGTCCACTCTGCTCAAGAGAGAATCAGCATCAATGCGCTTTGCCGGCAACGATGTTTCGAGACGCCGTAAAATTTCTTGATTGATACTTCGTCGATGTATGTGAGCAGAGATTCTGACTCGTTCGTAAAGGTCGGGCGGAATGTTTATAGCGAATGTTGGCATCAATAGTTTTGCCTGCCAAGGTCAGGATTGCCGACATTATGCCTCCCTTTTGGATGCGGGTCAAGTTTTGAGGAAACTTGATCATTCAGAATTTGTTTAGCAAAAACCATGATAATTTCGATGCCAGGTTAAAGCCTCTGAATGAGGCCGGATTAACTCATTCTGGGGTAACAATATTGGGCGATGATTCATCTCTACGAGTGGAAAATTAGAAAGTTCGGCTTGATAAATTTTTTCGGAAAGTATAATTTCCCTATTGTTTGTAAGTGAAAAAATTCCATTATCAAAAGCCCAGTGATGAGTGCGACACATTGCTATTCCATTTCTTGGGTCGTCAGTGCCATTCTCTTTCTTTGGCACAATATGTACAGCTTGCGCTTCAACCAGATTATCAAGTTTGAATTTAAGATTACAAATTGCACAAGTATATTGATATTCCTGTAGCAACACTTTCCGAAAAGAAGCTTCTCTTTTGGGCGCACTGACAGAATATGTCACTAATTCCTCTTTCACAAATGGTCTGAATTCGTTAGCCAACTGTGCATAGAGTTGTACCTGATATCGCTCTTCCTCATCTTTCATAATACTTGTTACGTTCTCAAGGGTATCCCAATCTATACTCTGAATTTCAAAAACGTCTTGTATTGGATTGTAATCTGTGACAATGCCTAAACCAAGTATCTGATACGTTGACCCACTTTTTTTATGTGTTTTCGGGGTTATTTGAGCAATAACCCCTACGGGCACTTTATCTTGCATGCAGTTTGCCAAAGCGACATTATCGGGGATTTCTAAACCACCCTTTCGCGGTGAATAGGTCATTAACCATCGGCCATCATCAAGAAAGACAAATTCATCTTTATCTTCATAAATGCTGCCCTGTTTTATTAAAATACAAAGAGCATATCCTGACCAAGCTGGTTTGAAGATACCTGTAATCAAATTGTGAAATCTGTCAATTTCGGGAATATACCGATGTGTCCATTTAAAAAATGCAGCAGGCTTTATTTGACCTGTATATTTGGCAAATTCGCTAAGAATTTTTGCTCGTAATTCTTCAGGCATTTATTTCCTCTGTTTTGCAAAAAAGACACCGCAACCTTGCGCCACTGATTTTCTTCAGGCGTAAAGGTATGGCGGCGGGGGAAAATTTCCGGCCCGTGGTGGGTGGGATGATATTTTAGGGGAATGGTTTGTTTGGCTCTGTTCATTAACTGGTCCCGGCTCAAGGTTATGGCCAAGCCTCTGTTTATTTTAACACAATTTCAGATACCTCAACAAACTTCTCTCCAACTTTTGTCTTTTTCTAAAAGACCTTGCTCTACTCCGGCATGTCATCCTTCGGCTTCGCTCAGGATAAGCTCCGACCGAAGGGAGAAATCCCTACAACATTACTTTTACTGAGAATTTGGGTATCTTCTCAATAATCTGGGGTGAAATAGGCGCGTTTACCCTGTAGGGACAGAATAATATTCTGTCCCTACCCCGAAATATTGAGAAGATACGAATTTGGCAGGTAAAAGGTAAATTTTGTCCAGCCAACTCTGTTTTTATTGTTGTGCCATAGGGATTTTTTGGCCTATGGCCCATTTGCTGCGCTCAGGGCAGACTCTCGAAATGACATGAGGCTGAGGAGCAATAAAATCTCAAACCTTTTTTCAAAGTCCTGAACAAAACAAATAGCCCCCCAGCTCATTTCGAGCAGGAGGGCTATCTTTCTGTTGATCTAAACTAGCGTTTTAATGTTTTTAGCCGCTTGCCTTTGGGGTCGCGGATGGTCACTTCCAGCGGCATCTGCCCCGGCAAAGAGTGCGTGGCGCACGACATGCAAGGGTCGTAAGAACGGAAGGCCATCTCAATCTGGTTCAGCAGGCCCTCGGAGATTTCTGTCCCTTTTTTGATGAGGGATTTGGCCGTATTTTTGATGGAAAGTGAGATGGGGGCGTAGTTGTTGGTGGTGCCCACCACCAGGTTGACCCTGGTCAGAATGCCGACCTCGTCGGTCCAGTAATGGTGGGTCAGGGTGCCGCGCGGCGCTTCCACGCTGCCCACGCCTTCGTCGGGCGTATTGCTCACAATCGG
>JAFGNV010000115.1 GCA_016926805.1 Anaerolineae bacterium | reverse complement strand
CACCGGGGGGAACAACTACTGGCCGAATTGGATTTATCCGCCAAGCGCCACCAACAGGCCCGCACCCTTTCCGGCGGGATGAAGCGGAGGCTCAACCTGCTCATGGCCTTGGTGCATGACCCCGAAATTGTGGTGCTGGACGAGCCGGAAGCCGGGCTTGACCCCCAAAGCCGGGTAAAAGTGCGCGAGTACATCCAATCGCTGGCCCGCCAAAAAACCGTTATCCTCACCACCCACAACATGGACGAAGCCGACCGCGTGGCCGACCGCGTGGCCATTATTGACCACGGCGAGTTGCTGGTGCTGGATACCCCCGCCGCGCTCAAGCGCCAGGTGGGCGAGGGCGATGTGGTTGAAATTCAGTTGAACGGCCCGCTGGATGAGACCCTGGCCCAACAGCTGCAAGAGAGCCTGGCGCCTCAAGTGGCTGAAGCCGGGGTAGAGGTGGAGCGTAAACTGCTCACTATCCGGGCGCTGAACGCCGTCGGCGCGCTGCCCGCCATTTTGGCCACGTTGGAAAATGTGGGCTTGCCCGCCGGTGAGGTGCGAGTGCGGGAGAACACCCTGGAAGACGTATTCATCCAACTCACAGGGCGGAGGCTGCGCCAATGAAAACCCTGCTGGTGGCTCGTAAAAATCTATTGGAAATTATCCGCGAGCCAAAACTGTTGGCCCTGGTGGTGCTGACGCCCCTGGCTTTTGTGGGTATTCTGGCCGTAGGCTACAACGTGCCCATGCTGGCCACCCATCCCCTGGCGGTCAACACTATCACCCCTGCCGGAGAGGGCCTGCTGGCAGATTTGGCCTCGCAACATTACGCCGATGGCCGGCCAGTATTTGCCGTGACCCCCACCGTCGACCCCGTTGCCGCCGAAACTGCACTCAAATCCGGCGATGCTACGGCGCTGTTAACCATTGCTGAAACAGATGACGGCCTGAACGTGACCGTGCGCGGCGACCCGCTGAGTCTCCAGTTTTACCGGGCCAGCCTTATGTTGGACAACACCTTTTACCGTGCTGCCGACCAACTGGCCGGGCGGCCACAGGTGGTAAAAGTGGTCGAACAGCCTTTGTTCAAGGAGGGTCCCCGCTCTGAATTCGACCTGTACGCGCCGGGGATGATTGTTTTTGCCCTGTTACTCATCATCCCCCAAACCGCCATGCTGGTGGCCCGCGAAATTCGCTGGCATACCCTGCGCCGCCTGCGCCTGACCCCTCTCCACGCCGGGGAACTGCTGACCGGCATCGGCCTGGCTCAAATGGCAGTGGCCGTGGTGCTTGTCGTTTTGGTCTTTGTCGCCGCCATCCTCATGGGTTACCACAACCAGGGCGAGTTATGGCTGGCGATGGTGGTAGGATTAGCCGTGAGTTTTTCGGCCCTTGGCCTGGGTTTGCTGGTGGCCTGTTTTATTGAGAACGACAGCCAGGCCATCAATTTGGGCAGCACAGTGGCCATGACCCAGGTGTTTCTCTCCGGTTCCTTTTACCAACTTCCACCCCTCACCCTCTTTGTGCTGCTGGGACATCAAATTGATTTATTTGACATTTTCCCGGCCACCCACGGTTTTTTGGCCTTGCAGCAGGTGTTGAGCTACGGTGTCGGACTAAAGGAAATCGGCTTTCGGCTGGCCGCAACATTGATTCTGTCGATCCTGTACCTGGCCGCCGGAGTTATCATTTTTCAACATTTGCAAATGAAGGAGAGAAGAACTTGAGGTGAAAGTCAACGAAAAATGGGACGCCATGAAGTGGAAGTTAATGAAAAGGCGATTGGGCTACAGTGACGAGGAAATGGAGACCTTTCGTCAAAACCCTCGCAACGAGGATGTGCTGTCCAAAGTACCTATTTTGATGAATAAAAACATTGTGGCAGAAGTAATTGAGGCGCACGGCTGCAATAGCCAGCACAAAGTGGGCGACAAATTCTATTTTGACGGGGCGGGCAACCTACTCACCAAATATTGTCCCAAGCGGGTATGCATTCATGCCTTGAGCGCAGTTTCACCCTTGATTTTTGCCGCCAACGAATTGTTGTACGCCGGCATTGACCCCAATGAAATGCGTTTCAAACGGGCCGGTTGTACGGCTGATGTAGGGCTGGCATGTGGCGGCTGGGGCCGGGTGGTCATGGAAATACAGGTGAAAGATGGCGATGAAGCCAACAATAAGGCATAGCTCTCCTCATTTGACAATTTCTTAAAACAAAATGTCCTCGCTGAACGAGGACATTTTGCCATGATGAAGATGCCTGATTGAATTTTAGAGTTCGACAATTGCTTCGGTGGGACAAACCTCAACACAGGTACCGCAATCGGTGCACTTGCCGGGGTCGATGACGTAAATGTCGTCACCTTCACTGATTGCTCCTTCGGGACATTCCGGTTCGCAAGCGCCGCATGCAATGCACTCTTCGGTAATTTGATGAGCCATAATTAAAGTTTCTCCTGCTACAAAAGGGGTAATTTTAAGCCTCATTAACCCCAACAGGTTTACCTTTGTGGCCAATGAGAATTTATTCACAACCACCCCATTATATCGAGCAATAAAAAACTGTCAAAAATTGCGCCGAGTTGCAGCGCAGCGACGAAGGGCGGAATATTGTCAACGCCGCTACCCCGACCGTAATTGACGCCCAGGAACGCGGCTGCAACCCGCCCCAGATATAGACTTCGGGAAAGAAAACTGGCACCAAAAAACCGCGACGTCTTGGAAACCGCCGTGGTTTCTATATAACCATGAGTCGGGTTTTGTACCTTAATCCAACCTACTTCATTAGCAGGGTACGGCTTTCATTGCCGCCAAAACCTCTTCCGTGTTCCAGCGACGTTCGCCATCGAGCACAATGGTTTTGGGATTGTCCAGCAGCCATTCGTTGTGCAGACGCTCGAGCTGGCGAAGGTATTCCAAAGAAATACCGCTCTCCTCGGCGCGGCCCCGGGCCTGGATGCGCTGCAAACAAACCTCGGCGGGGGTACGCAGATAGATAATCAGATTCGGTTCAACCGAAGCCAGCGAAACCATAAACTCCCACATATCGCAGTAAAGCTGGTACTCAGCCAGGGAAAACAGACCGGTGCGGTAACCGTTCTCTGCAAAAACAAAGCGGTCGCAATAAATGGACCTTTCCAGAATGATCCGGTGGTGATTGTTCAGTAGCGAAACCTCGCGCCATGTTTTGGCCCGGGTAAGCAAGGCGCACATCTGGAAGGTGAAGCCCCAGCGTTTGGAGTCGCGATAGAAAAGATCCAACATGTTAGAGGCAAAACCTTCGCGCCACATGGTGGTGGGTTCTTCGCTAAAATCAAACGCGCCCGACTGGCTGATGGCCCGGCCCAGCGTGGTTTTACCGGCACCAATGTTGCCCTCAAGAAAAATCATCAGTCTACCGTTGGCCGTGTTGTGTGCATCCATACTGCTGTGGGAATTACCTTTCTGGTCTTGCCGAAAATTTGTGGTTAAGGCATGACCCGGCCGGGCGATGGCTGGAGCGTCGCTATGGTTCGGCCTGATGGGTCGAAGGCGGGGTCCAGACACAGAACAGGGCAGCGGCTGGCTCTACGTCGGTGTCCATAGGCACGTTGTACGCCCCGGATGTTTCGGCCAACGGCGGCTGGTATTGGTTAATTTCGGCAAAAATTTCTTCTTCCAGCGGGGGATGATTGTATGCCTGGTTGCTATACACCAGCTTGCCGTTGACGGCAATCTCGTAGATGCCGTGGCGCCCTTCAATCAATTCAGCCTGCAGGCCAAATTTGTGCTCTATCGCAGCCGCCAGACCGGCGGCCATCGGCAAAAAACCTCATTCTACGCAATAGGTAATTTGGATATGAACCTTATTCATGGCGCGTTTCTGTAACGCTACAAACATGCCTACACTTTCAGGAGCATTGTAACACGCCTTGCTCGTTTCGACAATCCAAGAGGGTAACCAGTCTGAAGGTCAAGGGTTTTTACCTCGGGCGAGTATAAAGTTACATAACCCTATTGATAAATTTGAAATTGTGGCAAAAAGGTATTATTATTGTAAACATGGTCTAAAGTCAAGAATGCTGAATATCTGGCAGATTTTTGGAAACGCCAGGTATTCAGGTTAGGATCGTGTAATTCAAACCTACCCGTGGGGGAGTTTCCAATTTATGGGACATCCATCAGCGTTCAATCCAAACGTTCCGCACCCATCCGATCGGCAATTACAGTTGGTAGTGCATGCCGGTCCGCTGGCCGGTAAAGGATTTCCGATTACCAAAGACACCTTAACCATTGGCCGGGACCCTGATAACGATATCACCCTGGACGACGAACAGGTCTCCCGGCATCACGCCCGGTTGCTGCGGCAAGAAGACCAGATTATCATCGAAGATTTTGGCAGCACCAACGGCACGTTGGTCAACGGCAAAGCGGTGGTAGGCCAACACGTGCTGCAACCGGCCGATATTATCAGTATTGGCTCGTCGGTGTTTGGGGTAAAAGGGTTTGCCGCACCGCTAACCATAGGGATGACCCAGCTTTCCTCCGAGCCGCCGCCCTATCTTCCCCCGGTGCCGCGCCCTCCCTCAAGGCCGGCCACGCCAGTTTCAACGGTTCCAGACTCGCGTCCGGTTGGCGCCGAACCATCGAAGGTGACCCTCTTGGCCATCGGCGGGGTGTTGGCCCTGGTAATTGGTATTTTGATTGTGGCGGCTTTTACGGCATATTATATGCTGCAAGGTCGCGACACGGCGGCCAGCGTGCCCCAGGTAGTTATTACGGCCCCAACCAGCGGCAGTCAGGTGCCGGTCAACCGGCCGGTCACCATTCAGGCTACTGCCTCCGACCCGTCCGGCGTGAGTCGCATGGAACTTTGGGTGAGCGGCCAAAAGTTTAGCGAGGCCAACAGCCCGGTACCCGGACAGGCCACCCTGACAGCCTCATTTCAATGGACGCCCGCTGCGCCCGGTTCCTATACCCTAGAAATCAGGGCCTACAATCAACAGGGCGCGGTCAATGCGCCTGCTATCGTCACGGTCAATGCAGTGGCCGAAGGGGTAACCGAAACGCCCACCCCCACGCTCACCCTCACCCCCACCCCCGGCACGCCGACCCCAACGGTGCCCAATATGCCCGCCCTGGTTACCAAAACCGACCTCAATGTGCGAGGCGGGCCGGGCACGCAGTATGATTTATTGGGTCTGTTGCCAACCGGCACAACGGCAGAAATCATTAGCCGGGACGATACCCGGCAATGGTGGCAAATTCGCTTCCCGCCTGCGCCTAACGACGTTGGGTGGGTATCGGCCGACCCTGCCTTTTCCACTGTCTTTAACGTCGAAAATGTGCCGGTTGTGGCCGCTCCACCCACGCCCACCGGCACCTCCACCACTACCCCCACCACAACAAATACGCCCACCTTTACTCCTACCCCCACCTCGACTCCAACCGACACCCCCACTCCCACCCCAACCGGCGAGGCAGAGATCATCGAGTTCAACGTCAAACCGACCACCATCGAAGGCGGCGAATGTGTGGTCATTACCTGGAATGTGAGCGGCGTTAAAGAAGTTTACCTCAACGACCAGGGTGTTGGCGGAACGGGCAGCATGGAAGATTGCCCTAAAGACACCAAGACGTATCGTTTGCGGGTGGTCCGTAAAGACGGTTCTGAGTTCAGGCAAGAGATAACGGTCCAGGTGATCAATCCCATTGCCTCCACGGGCGTTATCACCGTTCAGCCCAATCAAACGGTAGATTTTGACGACGGCGTTATTCCGGGCGATGATTTTACCTGGAAGATGGAAGCCGATTCTCGGAAATTTGAGGTGCTGGGCGGCGTGCAACTGGCGCCAATGTCTCAAATTGGAGCGCTGGACGATCTATCGCGGGCCGAATGCGCCAATGCGGCTTATGGCGCCTATACGTTTATTGACGCCAGCGACGTGATTCCCGATCCGAACAACGCGCTGACCCCCGGGCGTTCGGCCTGCTATCGAACGAATCAGGGCCGACTTGGCAAACTGCGCTTTCCGGAATATAGCGCCGGTTCGCTCAGAGTCGAATGGCTCACCTGGAAATAATTCTGGTATTAGTTCAAACTCAGGAGGTTGGATAACTATGTACGATAACGAGCCGACAATGATGGGCCAGGGCCGACCTGCCGCCACGCTGGTGGTTCGACAGGGTTCCCAGGCCGGCATGAGTTTTTCCATTTCCGGAAATCAGGCCATCATTGGCCGGGAAGAAGGTCTGGATATTATTCTGCAAGACGCCGAAGCGTCACGACGCCATAGCCGCATCAGTTGGCAGGCCGGGCAATTTGTCATAGAAGACCTGGGCAGTACCAATGGGACGTTTGTGAATGGAATCCAGATTGCCGGTCCGCAAGTGCTGAATCCGGGTGATAGTATTGGCATTGGTCAAACCGCTCTGGTATTTCAGGCGGCAGGCATACCCCAACCGAGAGCCTACCCGCAGTATGAAGCGCCCTCGCCACCACCCGTGTCGAGCCGCACCTCCGGCACCGCCAACCAAGAGAGCAAAACCACCCAGTATCTGCTCTATGGGTGCGGCTGCTTGCTGTTGATTGGAATTTGCATTTTGCTGGCAATGGCCGCCGCGGTGTTGTTGATGCCCAGTCTGGTTGAAGATGTAACCGGACTTGATATCTCCTTTAATTTGATTGAAACATACCTGAATCTGGCCTGATTTCCTGGCAGCCGTAAGGGTGGTTACCGAAAATACCATAAACCGCTCATCAATAACAAAGCCCACTCGAGTTGAAGTGGGCTTTTTGTCTTACCGGGAGAATTATTACAAACCCTGGGGGTTATCCAGAGGCAGAATCACTTCAAACGTGGTCGTCACGCCGGGCTGGCTAAAGGCTCTGATTTGACCGTTGTGACGCTCGATGATGGTATGCGCCGAATACAGGCCCAGGCCCAAGGCCTTACCCACCGGCTTGGTGGTAAAAAAGGGCCTGAAGAGCTGCTCAAAATTTTCTCCCGTAATCCCCCGGCCATTATCGGTGATGGTGATCTTGACCTCTCGGCTGGAGACCATGTTGGTAGAAATTGTAATTTGAGGTTGAGCGGCATAATCAACCAGGGCGTCGCGAGCATTGAGCAGCAAATTCATCCAAACCAGTTTCAGGTGACTGACGCTGGCCGAGAGTCTGGGCTGAGCCTGATAATCCCTGATGACCTGAATTTTGACTTTTTTCAACGGCTGACTGACCAGAGCCAAGGCCCCTTCGATGGTCTCAATCAAATCAATTTCCACAAAGAAATAAGTTTCCTGATTAGAAAACTCCAGCAAATTCTGCACAATGCCTTGCATCCGCTCCGTGGATTTTAAAATACTATGGGCCAGGTCATAAGCCTCACTATCCGGGCTGGTTTCAAGCAGAATCAACTGGCTGTTGGCCATGGCCACGGTAAGGGGGTTGTTGATTTGGTGGGCGATGCTGCCGGCCAATTGCCCCACCGCCACCAGGTTGGCCGAACGAAACAACGAAGCCTGCCAGCGCCGGCGCTCCGATACATCCTGAGCAAAAACAATAACTTGCTCAATTTGGGCCAGCCGGTTGCGAATGGGATAGATGCGGAATTCTCGATCCTTGAGATAAGGATCTATCTCGCTTTCGGATGGGATCCAGGTTGTTTCCCGACCGGTCCGCAACGACTCTTTAATTCGTGCCAATAACTCGGGTGCTGTTTTGACCCACCCCCCTAACACGTAATCTTCGCCGCCAGGGTCCTCGGGCCGGAATGCTTGCTTGGTCCCCTGCCCCCGGTTGAGTACCTTGATCTTCAGATTATGATCAACCAGATAAAGGTCATCGGTAATCCCATCAAATAACGCTTGCAGGGTATTGCGGCTTTGCAAGATTTGCTCCCGACTTTGGGCCAGGTCAATATAAGCCGAGGAAAGGTCCTGGAATAGGTGGGCATTTTCAATGGCAATGGCGGCCCGATCGCAAAACACCGATAGCCAACGAATCTGGTCATCGGGGAAAGCGGATAAACGCTTGCTGCCCAACGCCAGAACGCCGATCAACTTATCCCGGGCAACCATTGGCATGAGCAACACGGATTGGAGCGATTGGTGGGGCCATTCCGACGATGATGCCCGTTGCCGGCAGATAATCTCGCGGCTAAATGCTACTTCCTGGGCCAATAAAAACAGGAGACTATTTTCGCCGGGCTGGTTACTCAGCGGTGACGTTTTGATAACAGATCCATCTTTAGTTAAACTCTCATTTCGATCGGTCAAAAAAACACGAGACAGGTCGGCCCCGGTTACCGAGTCTGCGCGGGAGAGGATGATTTTTAAAACTTCGTCCAGTTGCAGGGTTTGATTTATCTCCTGCCCAGCCTCGAGCAACATCAACAGTTCATCCGCCGCAGGATCAAGTTGAGCGGGCGAATCTGAACTATACCGGGCAGAGGACATCGCCAGAACACGCTCAATCCTGAAACATAACTCCACAGCATCGAGGGGAAACAGCAGATAGTCGGCGGCATTTTGGGGCAAATATCCAATCGCCTGCTGGCGCTCCTCAGGTTTCACCAGCAGAATCACCGCGGTGCGGGGAGAAACAGCCTGCAAACGGCCAAAGAATGATTCAGGAGCAGAATTCTGGTATAATAGAGTAAAATCAATGACCAACAGCCCATAAGGGTAAGCAGATAATTGGTCAAAAAGGTGTGTCTCGTTGCGCCAGCAATCGACCCGCAGCGATGGCCAGTTGGGGTTTGTTTCAATGATCTTTTGTACTTCCTGGCCCTGGCTTGATGCCACCAGAATGGCGATTGTTTGCATAATATTTACTATACCATCAGGTATGTCTTTTTTCAAAGTTTTATATTTCACCACCACGTAACTGCTCAGGCAGGTAAAACAGCTTGAGTATCAAGGAACTCAGGGCGATATGGCGAGCCAAGCAAAGCCAACCGTAAAGCTT
>JAFGNV010000114.1 GCA_016926805.1 Anaerolineae bacterium | reverse complement strand
GCCCAACGTGCCGGTGGTTTCTTCACCGGCCTCAATCTCGTGACTATCCTCGCCCGTGTCGGTTTTGGCAAACTTGACCAGCAGATAAACATCCGCCGCCATCAGTACCCCATAAACTACCGTGAAACCGATGAGCGAGGTCAGCAGCATGCCCATCCCCACGTTGGGCGAAACGCCGTCTTGGGTGAGTTGCAAACCAAATACAATCCAGGGTTGGCGGGCGATTTCGGTAAAGAGCCAGCCGGTGCTGTTAGCCAGATAAGGCAGAAACACTGCCCAAACCGTTAAATGCAGGAACAGGGGATATTGTTCGGCTTTGTTTTTCCACAACAAATAGAGAATTGCCAGGAGCAGGGCCAGCATGGCCAAACCCGCGCCCACCATCAAGCGGAAGGTCCAATAACTCACAGCCACGGGCGGAATGTAGTGGCCGGGGCCGTAGGTTTGTTGATATTCGGCTTGCAAATTTTTGATGCCTTTGACCTCGCCGCCAAAGCGGTTGTAGGCCAGAAAACTCAACAGCCCTGGCATTTTAATGGCCCATACGTCGCGCAGTTCCGGTTCGTTGCCAATGGTAAAAAGAGACATCGAGGCCGGGTCTTCGCTTTCCCATAAGGCCTCTGCTGCCGCCATTTTCATGGGCTGTACTTGCACCATGTGTTGGGCCTGAGAGTGCCCTACCACCATCACGGCCACCACGCCGATGAAACCATAAACGGTGGCCCAGCGGAACGAACGTCGGAACATCTCGGCGCTTTCATCTTTTTTGAGCAGGCGATAGGCGCTGACGGCCAAGACAAAAAAAGCGGCGGTGGTCATCCCGGAGAAGAATACGTGGGGAAACTGCACAAAGACGTGGGGATTGAAGATTAGAGCCAGGAAGTCAACCATCTCGGCGCGGCCGTTGGTGAGGGTGTAGCCCACTGGCTGCTGCATAAAGGAGTTGGCAATCAAAATCCACAGGGCCGAAAGATTGGAGCCGACGGCCACCAGCCAGATGCAGGCCAGGTGAATGCCTTTGGACAACCGGTTCCAGCCAAAAATCCACAGGCCCAGGAAAGTCGACTCGATGAAAAAGGCCATCAAAGCCTCGATGGCCAGGGGCGCGCCAAAGATGTCGCCCACAAAACGGGAGTATTCCGACCAGTTCATGCCAAACTGGAACTCCTGCACAATGCCGGTAACCACACCCATGGCAAAGTTGATAACAAACAACTTGCCCCAGAATTTGGTCATTCTTTTATAGGTGTCGTCGCCGGTGCGGTAATACATGGTCTGCATCAGGGCAACCAGGATGGATAGTCCCAGGGTGAGGGGTACAAAAAAGAAATGATAGACCGTGGTAATCCCAAATTGCCAACGGGCCAGCGTCAGTGCGTCCATAAAAAACCTCCTTGTTAAATTGAACACGCTATTTTTATTTGGGTGAGAAGACCAACGGGTTCAGCATCAGATGATGGACTGGCTGGAATGGGAAGAACTGGTTCTATCTTACCTTGATAACGCAGTTGAGATAAGTGACTTATGTCATTTCTCCCGATGACAAATGTCATTTGCGGGGGCCTTGAGTTGCCAAACTCTCGAAATGGTTTTATCTTTAGGACAAATGACTTTTGTAACCAGGCAGGTAAACAATCATGGACCAGTTTTTTACCAAAGATTACATCGGTGCTCCATTTGAATTATTTGGCCCGGCTCATTTAATAGCCCTGGCTGTGGTGGGCTTGATCAATGTGGCGTTGATGTACACCGGCCCGCGGTTTTCCCCAGTCTGGCGTTCATTCTTTCGGTATGGGCTGGCCCTGATTCTGCTGCTCAACGAAGCCGCCTGGCATGGCTGGAACTGGGCAACCGGCCAATGGACCGTGCAAACCATGCTGCCTTTGCATTTGTGCAGCGTGTTTGTTTTTGTCAGCGCGGCGCTGCTGGTAACTAAAAACTACCGGGTATATGAGTTTGTTTATTTTTTGGGCATTGCCGGAGCAACCCAGGCGCTGTTGACGCCGGATGCTGGCCAGTATGGCTTCCCTCACTTTCGTTTTTTTCAAATATTCATTTCACATGGGGCCATTGTAACCGCAGCCATTTATATGACAGCCGTAGAAGACTATCGTCCTACCGGCAAATCGTTGTGGCGAGTGGCCCTGTGGGGCAATGTCTATTTGTTGGGGGTTGGCCTGGTCAATGCCCTCATTGGCAGTAATTACCTGTTTATTGCCCGCAAACCCGAAACCGCAAGTTTGCTGGATGTTCTGCCGCCTTGGCCCTGGTACATTCTATGGATGGAGTTGTTAGGTTTGTTGGTGGTGGTGTTGCTGTATCTTCCCTTTGCCATTGGAGATTGGCGGCGCAAAATCTCGGCTGCCCCGCTCCCAAAGGGCGGGGGATAGAAGTTCTCTCTTCCCACTCGTTATGATTTTACCCCCGTCTGGGATATGTGGCATGGCGGGGATGATATTGTTCCACCCCATCAACGTAAAACGAAACCCATTCCGCCAGGCGGCGTCCCAATCGCTCGCAGATGTCTTTTTCGGCCTGCGTTTTGGGCCGACCGGGCAGGGCCGCCCCATAATGCAAGGTGCGCAGCGGCGCTACGTAATCGGTGATGCCAAATACCAGGAGACCGTAATTCATCAACATGGTCAGCAGACCCAGGCAGGCAATTTCCGGGCCACCACCCAACCCCCCAGCGGAGGAGAAGGCGCAGCCAAACTTACCATCAATTTGCATCCAGGCATCATCGGTGGCCTCGTCCCACCATTGTTTCACCCGCCAGGGGATGGAGCCGAGATGGGTGGGCGCGCCCAGGGCCAGGCCATCACACCAGAACAGATCGTCAATGGTGGATTCCTCAATGGTTCGTAGTCTTACCTCAATGCCCGGCACGCTGGCCGCGCCTTTGGCCACCAGTTCCGCCATCTCGGCGGTGCGGCCGGTTTGCGAGTAATATTGTACCAGTACGTTACCCAAGCTTACCTCCTAATTTTGTAGTAGTTGCAAGTCACGCTGGTAGGGGGTGATCATCTCAACTTAAGCATTTTTATCGGCTTTCCGAAATCGCTTAGCGTATCATATACTCAACAGCGTCATAAAATAACACAAATCCGCAGAGAATCTTGTTACTTTTTAATGCTGTTGAGTATAAATATGTTCCGGGCAGAAATGCTATTTTTGTAGGGACAGGACATTGTCCTGTCCCTACAAGACTCGGAACAAACTTGCGCAAGATTGTACTTAGCCAAACTGTCCAACCATGTCGGGATAATACTCCCTTTGCCGTCCCGGCTGCCGGGAGCGAATCTGGCGCTGCACCCGGTTGAGATGCCAGTAGAGACCGCGCCGGGCCATCAGTTGGTTATGTGTGCCCTTTTCGGCGATACCGTTCCCCTGCAACACCACAATCAGATCGGCGTTGCGGATGGTTGACAGGCGGTGAGCAATCACCACGGTGGTCTTGCCTACCATCAGACGTTCCAGGGCCTGCTGGATTAATAGCTCGGTTTCGGTATCCACCGACGAAGTGGCTTCGTCCAGAATCAGGATAGGGGCGTCTTTTAACACGGCCCGGGCAATGGATAAACGCTGCTTTTGCCCGCCCGATAGCTTCACGCCGCGCTCGCCGATGAGGGTGTCGTATCCCTGCGGGAGATGGGTGATAAAATCGTGGGCGTTGGCCACCTTGGCCGCCTCGATGACCTCGGCGTCGGTTGCGTCCGGGCGTCCAAATAGAATATTTTCGCGGGCGGTGCCGTGGAAAAGAAAAACGTCTTGCAACACAATGCTGATCTGTTCGCGCAGGCTTTTTAAGGTAACCTGGCGAATGTCGCGCCCATCAACCGTAACGCTGCCGGCGCTCACGTCATAAAAACGGGGGATCAAACTGACCAGGGTAGACTTGCCCACCCCGGTTGGGCCAACCAGGGCCACGGTTGAATGAGGCTTTATCTCCAGGTTGATATTTTCCAATACAAGCTCGTCCCCGTTATAGCCAAAGCTGACGTTGTGAAAATTGACGGCTCCCTTAACCGGCCGGGGCAAGGCCACGGCGTGAGGGGCGTCGGTCATCTCCGGCTGTTCATCGAGCAGGTCGGCTACCCGGTCCGCGCTGGCCAGGGCCTCTTGAATTTGTTCCCAGGCTCCGCTGAGTTGATGCAGGGGCTGGTAAAACATCTCCAGGTACAGGAAAAAGGCCACCAGGTCTTCCACGGCCAGGGTCTGGTTCAAGGCCAGGCGACCGCCAAAATAGATAATGATGATGGTGCCCAGGGCCGAAGTGAATTGAATGAACGGGTGGAAGGTAGCCATCATCTTGAGGGCGTACAGGAGCGAGTCGCGGTAATGGTCAATACGCAGGTTGATCCGCTGCGCCTCCACGTCCTCCCGGGTAAAAGTCTTTATTTCGCGGATGCCGGAGATATTGTCGTTTAGGATGGCATTCAACTCACCCAGTTCTTGCTGGCGCATCCGAAAGGCCGGGCGGACGTATTTGGCAAACAGCCGCAGCGACAAGACAATCAGCGGGATGGGCAGCATGCTCAGCAGAGCCAGTTGCCAGTTCAGGCTGAACAGAACGGCCATTACGCCCACCAGGGTCAATACGTTCACCAACACATCAGGCACGGCGTGGGCAATGAGCAGTTCAAACTTGTCGGAATCGTTGACTACTCGCGACATCAACTGCCCGGTCTGCTTGTCCTCGTAAAAACGCAGCGAGAGACGCTGCAAGTGTTCGTAAATCATTTTGCGGGCGTCGGCCACCACGCCCCATCCGGCCACGTGGGCCATGTAACTGCGCAAAAACTGCAAAAAGGCCCGGGCCACGTAAATCAACAGGGCCAACAAAGCCAAGCGGGTGACATAATCAAGGGTGAACTGGCCGCCCGACGGGTTGGTCATGGCGCCCACCATCACCTTGATGATCTAGGGGATCAGCAGTTGCACCCCCACCAGCAACAGCATGCTGATAACAGTGATACCGAGGGGGCGAAGGTAGTTACGGGCGTACACAAAGAGAAATTTTAACGGTTTCGTGGGTTTGTTCCTTTCTTTACTTGTAGGGGTAATCTTGTGGGTTATATGATACGGTATGGGGCGGGGTTCGTCAATTCCAGGATGGGGGATGGGCACATTATCAAGATGACCTACAACGGCGGCGCACCGGGCAAACCGGGAAACACAGTGAATTCATTATTGGCGGCAACCTGGTTTAAAACGGGCCGGTTGCGTTTAGAGAGCCAATGACTTTTTAGACCTGCAAAGTAACGCTACGCTATCTAATATCTGCCAAATTTGCTCCAGCCAATCCAGATGTTCCGGCTTCATAAG
>JAFGNV010000113.1 GCA_016926805.1 Anaerolineae bacterium | reverse complement strand
GGCTCGGGCTTTGTTGAACGATAGGATGCCATCCCAGGCCAAGATCAGCGCGGCAATGGCCAGGAACAGGCCAATCAACCCGGCAATGCCGTTGCCAATCCGGAAGGCCAGGCCAGCAGTAGCATCGAACAAGCCTGTCGCCCCAAAGAAAGACTTCCAGGCTGTCACCAACAGAGCGGCAACGGTGGTGATATACATAAAGACGCCCGGCCAGAAAGCCCAGGCATATTTTTTGCCCTGCTCCACTAACCAGATAGTGATCAGGAGCAAGGTCAACCCGGCAAAGAGTTGGTTTGCCCCACCAAACAAAACCCAGATGCGCTGCCAGAAAGCCGTCCACAAAATGAGCAGGGTAAAGCCAATGGCGACCAAGCTGCCAATGTGGGGATTGCGCATAATGGGCAACTTATCGCCCAATAGCTCGGCGCTGGCCACCCGCATAAAGCGCAACACCAACTGCATCACGGTCAGGGCCATTACGGCCAGGAAGATGGCGCCAATCGCGCCACCCAGGGCAGCCGGAATACCAATCACCGACAGGAAGCGAGACATTCCCCCGGCAAAAACAGCTCCGGCCCCTACCTTGAGTTGAAACAGATTGGCCGCATCATAAACGATTGAACCATCGGGGTTAGCAATGAGGGTGGCGGCAAAGACGACGGCCAGCACCGCCAGAACCACTTCCAGGAACATGGCCCCGGCCGCCACCGGCAAGGTGTCCGTTTCCTTTTCCAGCTGGCGAGCCGTGCCCGAAGTAGATACCAACGAGTGCCAGCCGGAGACCGCCCCACAAGAGATGGTTACAAACAGGATAGGCCAGAGCCACCCCAGAGCCGGTTGGTTCCAGGTAACATAAGCCGGAATCTGAAAAGAGGTATTTACCGTGCCGGTAAAGGTGGCAATAAGGATACCCAGGAAAGACCCTATAATCCCCAGGGCCACAAACCAGAACGAGGTGTAGTTTACCGGCTGGGCAAATCGCCAGATGGGCAGGACCGAACCCAGGTAACAGAATACCAGGGCCCCAATCCCCCACAGCCACACCGCCCACGACATTGGGCCATAGGGTGTGTTGTAAAGCACCCCATTCTCATCCCCAGCCAGGGAGTTGATGGCGGCCATTGCGTTAGCGGCAAAAGGCAACGTACCCAGCCAGATACCCACCAACGCAATCAGGACCGTTACCACAGTAGTCATCATCAGGTCCATTCGCCAACGATAGGTCATCTGGCCAGCCAACACCCCGGCTAGAGTCAGAATGATGAAACCGACCGGCATGGTGGGACTGGCCAACAACCCGGCCACAATAGAACCAAACGCGCCCATTATCAGGAGCAGGTAAAAATACAGGAAACCTAACAACAAATTGCGGGCGCGGGGAGAAATGAGCTTGTAGCTCAGCCCGCCCAGGGTGAGACCGTCATTGCGCATGGCCAGCATGGCCGAGGCATAATCTTGCACCCAACCGATGAATAAAACACCCAATAGTAACCACAACACCGACGGCAACCAGCCCCACTGCACCGCCGTAATGGGGCCAACAATCGGCCCAAGCGCAGCAATAGATTTGAACTGATAACCAAACAGCACACTGCCTCTAGCGGGCATAAAGTCGACCCCGTCATTGTACATTGTGGCCGGGGTTGTCCGTTTTGCATCGGCCTGAAGGATGTTGCGGTCAACCGTTACCGCATAGAAACGATAACCCAAAATAGCAACCGCGATCGCTACGATTATCATTATTAACGCCATAGTTAATCCCTCCTACTTTTAAATAAGCCACGCCTTAAAATTTTAAATATGATATTATCTACAAAAAAGAAAGAAATGGAACTTTTTATAATATCTGCCAAAATCGGCCGCCACCCGATAAGCAGATTGGCCCAAAAAACCAAACATTGACTCGCCTTAACGCAGCTAAAGGCGTACGGGGGGAATTTTGTCGAGGGGAATAGATGATTCTTATTTAGAGGAAAAAGACAAATATCGAATCACCGGAAATTGCGTAAGGCGAACCGTTATCACATTTATCTAGCGTTTCACCTCCTTTCTACGCTCTCATAGCGTGGATGACAAGGAGAAAGATGAAATACAATTAGGGGCAGAAAAAACTGTGAGGATACTGCCAACTTGATACCGCACTATAGCACCATTAACGATTTGAGTCAATTGCTGCCGACTCGCTTTAACACCCTATGTAAAGATAAGTTGCGCAAAACGGGCGGCCATTAAACTTCCCATTCAACTTTGTTTGTCTGCTGGCCAGCAAGGTAACATTTGATTTGGGCTTGTGGTTGTCCTACGCTATAATAGGATTTCTGGGAAATGTAAGTAAATAATTCATTCCCCAATTGACTGACCGGAGGCATACCCTGTGGCCAAACTGAGCCTGGAAGAAGTAGAAACCATTGCCGAACTGGCAAAATTATCCCTGACCGAGGCCGAAAAACGGACCTTTCAAGAACAACTCTCTGCTATTTTGGAATATGCCGAGATGTTGCAGCAAGTTGATACCAGCGATATTCCCCCCACAGCCAGCGCCATTTCCCTGAAGAACGTCATGCGGTCGGATGAAACGACCCTTTCCCTGCCCAATGAAGCGGCTTTATTCAACGCGCCTGAAGCCGATGCGGGCAGTTTTAGGGTGAGAGCCGTTTTGGATTAAAGGCGATCCCTGGCTATAAATCGGTTCAGGCATTTTTAACCTGGCCCCTGATGATACGGAGGAAGTTTTGGAACTCTACTCATTGACCATCCACGCCGCCCAGGATAAACTTCGACGCGGTGAAATCACCTCGGTTGAGCTGACCGGGAGCGTACTGGAACGGATTGCCACCGTTGAAGAAAAGGTTGGCGCTTACATTAGCGTGCAAAAAGAGCTAGCCCTGCAAATGGCTCGCCTGGCCGATGAACGCCGGGCCAGCGGTGAGGATAATCCTTTACTGGGTATCCCGCTGGGCATTAAAGACGCTATTGTTACCCAGGGCGTACCTACTACGGCCGGCTCTAGAATTTTAGGCAATTATGTTCCCCCCTTCGATGCAACCACCGTGGCCAGGCTACGTGAGGCCGGGGCAGTTTTTGTTGGCAAAACCAACACCGACGAATTTACAATGGGATCATCCACCGAACATTCCGGTTTTCACCCCACGCGCAACCCCTGGAACTTGAGCCGGGTGCCGGGTGGGAGTAGTGGCGGCAGCGCAGCTGCCATTGCCGCCGATGAAGCCCTGGGTGCCCTCGGCACAGACACCGGCGGCAGTATTCGCCAGCCCGCTTCATTTTGCGGCGTGGTAGGAGTGAAGCCGACCTATGGCCGGGTGAGTCGCTACGGCCTCATTGCGCACGGCTCCTCACTGGACCAGATTGGCCCGCTGGCCAAAGATGTAGAAGATGCGGCCATTTTGCTCTCCTACCTGGCCGGTTACGACCGGCGCGATTCGACGACGCTCAACGCGCCGGTGCCGAATTACGTGGCTGATATAAAGCAAGGCGACAACCTAAAAGGCCTTAAAGTGGGGGTGCCTCAGGAATATTTTGTGGGTGGTCTTGAGGCTGGCGTTAAAACGGTCATCCGGGCAGCCATTGACAAATTGGCCGAACTTGGCGCAGAGATTGTTGAAGTATCGCTACCCAACACTCGCTACGGAATTCCGGTTTATTATATTATCTCCACGGCAGAGGCATCTGCCAATCTTTCCCGGTATGACGGGGTGCGCTACGGCCTGCGCGAGGATGGGGGTGACATGTGGGAAACCTTCCGCCAGACCCGCAAAGTGGGTTTGGGGGCCGAAGTAAAACGACGAATTATGTTGGGTACGTATGCTTTATCGGCGGGATACTATGATGCCTATTATTTGAAGGCTCAACAGGTGCGCACGCTACTGCGCCAGGATTTTGAACAAGCCTTTGCCACCGTCGATGTGATGGTCTCACCCACGGCGCCTGATGTGGCCTTTGAAATCGGCTCAAAAGTAGATGACCCCCTCCAAATGTATTTAACTGATATTTTTACGGTAACACTGAATCTGGCCGGGGGTTGTGGCATTGCCGTACCCTGCGGTTTTGCCGATGAAATGCCAGTAGGTTTACAAATTATTGGCCCGGCCCTGGGAGAGAGTGTTATTCTACGGACGGCTTATGTATACGAACAGACCACCGAATGGCATCAACAAAAGCCTGCGTTGTTGTAACAGAAGTAAGACTGAGAAAAGCAAAAATTCCTGGTATTTCTGAAAAATACCAGGAATTTAATTTTGAGAGGATGCCTCTATCAACCAGTCATCGCGTCCTGAAGGGCCGCAATGTAGGTAATTCTGGGCGGGATAGCAGAATATTCTTGCGCCAGCCGATCACGCACGGCAGCGCAAATACAATGCTCAAGGATGAGATGAATATCTTCCTGCTGCTCGATGCGAGGGCTGGGAGCTTTGATGCACAAATCTACAACGTTCTTCAATTGACCGCCGTGGTCGCCGGTAAAAGCAATGGTGGTGGCGCCATGCTGGCGAGCCACCCTCATGGCGTTGATAACATTCTTGGAATTACCACTGCAACTGATGCCAATGACTATATCTCCCGCCTGAACCAGCGGGTCGAGTTGCGCCGCAAAAACATTGTCATAAGCGGTATCGTTGGCCCAGGCCGTCACCAAAGCCATATTGTCGGTGAGGGCAATCACCTTAAAGTGGGGAGCGCCCGCAATCACGGTGTTTTTAGCCAGGTCGCAGGCAAAATGTGAGGCCGTAGACGCACTGCCCCCATTGCCGCACAGAAAAACTTTGCCACCCGACCGGACGTTTTGCAGCAGTATTTCAATCACCTGGGCAATTAAGTCTGCCGGAAGTTGGGCTACGGTCTCCTGTAATTGCAGTAGATAGGCTTGGATGGGTTGCAAGCTCGATTGCTTCATTGTGGATTCCTCAAAATTCTCATTGGTTGGTAAAAAATCTTCAGGCAACGGAAGCCATCTTCATCGAAACAAAACGATCGGCTTCCTCATATTTTTCCAACAGACCAATATCAATCAATATATCTTCAATGACATATCCTGTCACTCTGACACCCCTGGCTAATAAATCGGGAAAAACATCATGGCCAAAATCATAGGGTTGTTCTGGAGGAATGTAATCCAATATCTCCGGTTCTAAAACGTAGATGCCGGCATTGGCCAGATCTGAGAAAATCTGTTCTTTAGGCGGCTTTTCAACAAAGTGGGCAATGGCCTGATTTTTGTTAAGTTGGGCAATTCCTCGATTCCAGGGATCGGGTACCCGGTAAAGACCCATCGTTGCCGGAGCGCCGTGTTGCCGATGAAGTTCTATCATCGGACGCAAATCGGCGCGGGTAAATACGTCGCCATAATAGACCACAAAAGTGTCATCAAAAAACGATTGTAAACGTTTAACCCCGCCGGCCGATCCCAGCAAATGTTCCTCAACAGAATAGCGCAGGTTCACCCCCCAGAGACTTCCGTCGCCAAAGTAATCTATCACGGCATCCGGTAAATGATGTAGATTGACGGCCAAATCGACAATGCCGCACTCACGCAGGTGGATGATGATGTGCTCCAGCAAAGGTCGACCAGCCAGGGGTAACATAGGTTTGGGTAAATGGTCCGTCAACGGTCGCAAACGAGTCCCCTCGCCAGCGGCCAGAATCATCCCCTTCATCTAGTATGCCCCACGCCTTTTAAGTACGGCGGGAATGGTCTGCCACAGAATGTGTAAATCAAACCAGATGCTATAATTTCGGATATAGTGCATGTCAAGCCGGACCCGGTCATCGTAGCTGATATCACTCCGGCCACTTACCTGCCACAACCCGGTAATCCCCGGCTTGACCGTAGCCAGATTCATGCTCCACTTACCATAACGGGTTCGTTCTGGTTCGGTAATCATGCGGGGGCCGACCAAACTCATCTGTCCCTGCAAAACATTAAAAAGTTGGGGTAATTCATCAAGGCTCAAGGTGCGCAGGATACGGCCAACGGAGGTGACCCGAGGATCGTCTTTGAGTTTAAAGTTTTCTTCAAACTGACGGCGCAACTCGGGGTCCCGGTTCAAACGCTCATCGGCATCCGTATACATGGTGCGGAACTTTAGCGCGTTAAAGGGTTTACCACCCACCCCTACCACTCGACGCAGGTAGAAAATAGGGCCAGACGAGTTAAGTTTGATAACAACGGCAATTAATGAGATGATGGGCAAAAACGCAATCAGGGCTGCGGTGGATACTACCAAATCCAGCGCCCGTTTCAAGATTACATCAACCCCGGCCAGACGGACCTTATTGACACTCATCAAAGGCACATTGGCCACTTCGTGAACTTCAACGCCGGTGGTTAACAGCTCATAGAGACCGGATGACATATAGATGGAAATATCTGTAGCATCAAAAGTTTGGAAGAGATTAATCAATTGCTCGCGTCTGAGGGCGGTAGAAGCAACAATAATCTCCTGAACGTTATGTTTTTTGACCAAGGTTGGTAAAGCCCCAATAGAACCCAACACCGGGATACCTGACGGCACTTCACTTTTTACGGCAGTATCATCGGCAAAGCCAAGAACTCGGATACCCGCCTTGAGATTTCCCTGCAACTGATGGGCGATGGCTTGTCCCTCTTCATTGGCCCCCACAATAAGTACGGTTGTCAAAAAATGCCCAGACCCCCGCAGGCGTTGCACACCCCGTCGCATCATAAAACGTCCCAGGATTACGAAGAAACTCACCAATAACCAGGATAGGATGACCCAACCACGAGCCACAACAAAATTGGGATCAAAGAAGGTAGAGAAAATAATCAGCATGATGGTGAGGGTACATGCATTAAATGCCTGGGTATATTCCTGCATCCCGCTGAACAAATTTCTGAAATCATAAAGGCCAAACAAAGTGAAAACGACAATCCAAAATGGGGCCAGGAGGAACACTAACCAGCGATAGAAACTAAAGGGGGGTATCTCGTGTTGATAAAACCAGGCGAAACTTACCTCGAAACGAAGATTGTAAGCCAGCCAGAAACCCAGAAGGATCATTATCAGATCCACAACAATGAGGGTTGTTAATAGTAAAAAACGTTCCCCCCCTCTTGTCCTTGCCAAACTTCGCCGGCCAAGTAATTGATAAGTATCGGCATGTATTGACATCTTGTTTACCTCCCGGTAAAGCGAAAGTGACAATTGCAGAACTTTCCCCACGTTTAACACCAGACAGTTTATCAGCATTTAATGAAAAAGCTGTTTGAATCTACTTAGAAAAAGGTTAGAGTTCTTCTCAACAAAAAAGAGAGCCGGGCGCGGCTCTCTGGGTGTTTATAGAACTGTCTTGGGTTATGTTTAGGCCAATTGGGTGACCGCTGCCGGAATCTGGTTTCGCGCCGGTTCACGGAAACGATAGCCAATACCCCATTCAGCCAGCAGGTAACGAGGCTTACGGGGGCGATCCTCGATTTTTTGGCGCAGATAATGAATGTAAAGTTTGAGAGATCCCAAACCAACATCCTTGTCGGTGCCCCATACTTCTCTAATCAACTCTTCATGAGCTACCACCCGGCCCGCTCTACGTAAGAGGATGGCCAACAAGCGGAACTCGGTAGGGGTTAGTTTGACCGGTTCCCCCCGCATCTCTACCCGGCGACTATCCAAATCTATCAGCAATTGTCCATCGTCATACACCGAAATCTTACCGGTAGTCTGCCGCCGATTGCGTCGCATAAGAGTACGAATTTTGGCCAACAAAATAGGTATTTCGACCGGTTGGCGCAAATAGTCATCAGCTCCCATTTCCAAGGCCCTCACTACACTGCGTTCATCACGTAGATGACTCGTGATCAGAATCGACTGAATACTCAATTCGCGCAACCGCCGGCAAACTTCAAAACCATCCATTACCGGCATATCCAACTCCAGAATAACTATATCCGGGGTGGTCTGCCAGGCGAGTTCCAATCCTTCCTGGCTACTCCTGGCCACAAAAACCTGATAGTTCTCGTTTTCAAGTGAGCGTTGGATGGTCTGAAGCACCATTATATCATTGTTGATTACCAAAACTCTTGTCATTGTACGTTCTCCCAAAGTGGCAGAGCAAAACTAAAGCGGGATCCCCGGTCGGGGTCGGGCAGGTTATTTACCCAGATACGACCATGTTGCAGTTCGACCAATCGCTTGGTTGTATATAGCCCCAGTTGATAGGTGGACGGCATCTTACCATTTTCATCATTCACCGGATAGAATTGTCCAAAAATTCTGTCCAGCAATTTATCTGGAATATAGGCCCCATTGTCGGTAATTGAAATAAGCATTTCCGGCGGGACAACTTTCAGTTCAATAATTATATATCCCCCGTCGGGGCAACGGCTGACCGCGTTGGTAAGCAAATTATACACAATCAGTTCGGTTTTGATAGTATCCGCTGCTATAGGAGGCAGAGCATCAGGAACAACAAGATTAAATTGGTGGCGAGTCGCTTCGTATCGGATTAGGTTCAAAACCTGTTCAATCAGAGGCAAAAGTGAAACTGGTTCAATATAAGTATGGATATCTTTTGTCTCCAAACGGAACATTTCCAGCAATTCGTCGGTAAAGTCGGCCAGATACTGGCTACGTTCCCCCATCCTATCTAACATGATCCGCTGCTCTTCAATATTCATTTCCGAATTCATCATGAGATCAATGGCAGTCTGAATGAAACTGAGCGGCGTCCGTAATAGA
The DNA here is from genome assembly GCA_016926805.1 of Anaerolineae bacterium. Classification (GTDB taxonomy): domain Bacteria; phylum Chloroflexota; class Anaerolineae; order 4572-78; family J111; genus JAFGNV01. Next base: position 21,682 of record JAFGNV010000113.1, on the reverse strand, counting down.
TGCGAGGCCATATTGGCAAACTCTAATCGAATGTATTTATCGCCCTTATCAGCAGTTGGTTTCCGGAACACGCCGAATGCCCCCACAACTTGGTCACTCCGAATAATAGGCGTTACTTTACCCCCGGCAAAAATGGGTGGATTTTGTTTGGCTCCCGACAACGTCTCCTGATCAACCATTATCGGCCGTCTTTCTTGAATGGCCTGATTGAACAATTGGCCCAACTTCTGCCCCAAATCATCTGTTGGTAATAAATCATATACCGAACGCCCAACTACCTCGGCTGATGAATAACCAGTTATTTCACCGGCAGCTTTGTTTTGGTTGGTCACTTTTAGATTGGTATCCACCAACCAGATCACATCGTCAACCGCCGACATGAGCATGGTCAAATATTCCCGGTTGGTTTCCGCCTGCTCCTGCAACAGAGTTCCCTCCAGCGCAATAGCTACCTGATGAGCCACACTACTGGCAAAATGCAAGTCACTTTGCGTAAAGATATGGGGTGAAGAACTTTCCAGGTTAATGGCGCCAATCACTTGTTTGCCCCGTCGCATTGGCACCGCCAACTGCGAGCGGGTTAGTTTCAACCCGCTACCATTAAGGCTAAAATTGTTTCTTAAAACAGGTTGCCCGGTTCTGATAACATTTTGCAGAGATTGATCGTTCCACCAATGAGTAGGAACATGGTCGGTAAAGATCAATTCTCCCAAGGTTCCCTGTGAAATATAACGTGGTGAAGTTCTATATTCTCCAGTTGCCCAGGCCAAAACCCCGGCTTCGGCATTGACCGTGTTGAGGATCAACGACAACGCCAATCTGGCTCGCATATCAAAATCGGTTACGGCACCCAGTTGACCCGCAATTGCCTGGAGCGTAGCAAACTCTCTGATCTGACGGGTAAGCCTTTGCCGTACTTCAGTATACTGCCGGGCATTCTCCAGGGCAATAGCGGCTATGTCGGCTAACGCGGACATCTGACTGAGCTGAGTCTCGGTAAAAGACACCGAGGATATCTGGTTATCCACCCCCAAAACGCCAATTACCCGTCTATCGACCTTTAAAGGTACATTAATTAAAGCCTTGACCAAATAACCGGTTTTGATTTTAAGGCCTTGCTCATCATTACTACCCAAAAGAAGTGGTTTGCCAGAAAGAACCACACTGCCAGCGATACTATCTACAACTGGCAAGCTAAAACCACGGGCTTGCTTTTCACCCAAATTTTGCGCTGCCCGTAAGTGAAGTTCACCGGTTTCTTCGTCAAGCAGGAGCAGATAACCTTCCTCGGCGCCCGTAATAAACACCGCCGCCTCGGTAACGCGATTAAGGATTGCGTCTAAATCCAGCAATGAACTGACCGATCGGTTAATTTTGAACAACATATCAGTTTCTTTCAGGCGCTGTTCCAGGTCACGGTTGATCTTATCCAGTCCCTTGGCCAGTTGCTCGTAGTCTGGCCCATCCATCTCTTGCCCCACAAGACGATAAATGGCTGGCAATATCTCGTGAAATTCACCAGGATACACCAAGCAATCTCGCACCCCCAAACGGAGCCACTCGATATCTATCTGGATTGACGTTTGGTTTAACATCAAAATAGTGGGAATTGAACGACCCATTTCCGCCAATCTGTGTAGCAATTTGATAGCAGAAGAGGAGGGAAGGTGCAACAGCAATAATTGAGGCGACTCAGCCAAGACCATTTTAAACCCTTCTTCCTGATCTTGAGCCAAGAGCGGTTTAAATTTTTGCGATGTTAATACTTGTTCTGAGATAGTTTTTAAGAGTGCTGCATCAGGTTCGACAATGAGGATGCTTTCACCGGCCACAATTGCCTCTTTAATATATTGAGGGTATGACGTATTGTCGGTAATTTGGATCCAGATTAAGGGTTTAAACCAATATCAGTCGGAGAGTCCGCCATTACGTTAAGAAAGTTTAACAACATTTTATGATAAAGTTGTGTGAAGATTCTTAGAAAAAGGTTAGAAAATAACAAAGCGTTCAATCCTCTATTTTTCAACCTCAGGATTGAACGCTATTACCTCTGAACGTACCAGTCGTTAGACGTTCTCAAATTTCCATTTTAGCCAAAGCGATAGCCAATACCCCACTCATTATGGATCAGGCCTGGTTTTGATTTATTCTTCTCCAGTTTGCGGCGCAGGTAGCTAATGTACAGCCGCAGATAATCGATTTCACCCACATACTCTGGTCCCCAAACTTCCGTCAGTAAAAATTCGTGAGGTAGCACGCGCCCTTTATATCGAGCTAATACGGACAGCAAGCGAAACTCGGTTGGGGTCAAATCAACGCGCTCATTGTCAACCATTACCTCGTATTTGTCAAAATCAATCACCAGACTATCCTGCGTAAAAATTGGTTCGCGATTATGCCGGCCATTCCCATTTGGCGCAGTTGAGCGCGAAGTGCGCCGCAGAACAGCTCGAATTCGAGCAGCCAGCTCGTCAGCAACCACCGGCTTAACAATGTAGTCGTCGGCCCCCAAATCTAAGCCCTTTACAACATTATCCTGCGAATCAAGTGCCGTGAGCATTATGATAGGCACATCAGACATTTCCCTGAACCGCTGGCAGGTTTGCCAGCCATCCATATCGGGCATCATCACATCTAACAAAATAACGTCAGGCTTAAAAGCATACGCCCGGCGCAAACCGGCAATGGCATCGTTAGCCATCTCCACCTCAAACCCAATTTTGGCAAGCATGAGTTGTAAGGCCTCACATAATAATTTATCATCATCAATAATTAGTACCGAAGTGGACATATTAGTTCTTCAAACCTCCCCTGCTATAAACAATAAAGACAATGTAGACAATCCGTTCTGATAAAATTGAATTAGCCCCACTATGATCAATTGACATTCGGAAGTAGGAATCCAGGTTGGACCCAGGAGAAAAAATTTCTCCGTGGTTGAATATTAAACATCGGTTATCGAGGTATGGTTGATGTTAAGTTGAAAAAAAGTTGAGTGCCGTTACCTATTATAGCACACCAAGGTTTGAATCTGGTTTGAATCCAGGGGGAAAATTTTAAATTTCTGTAAAATTCTTACAATTCTTACAGAAAAAGGCTATTTACAGGGATTGACAGGCAAAAAATAGCCAACCCGTTACTGAGTTGGCGTTGTCCGACAAGGTTTCCCTCCCTGTCTTACTTTTTTACTTTTTCTCTCTATTCAAGATATGACCTGGAACCAGACCAGCCGCAACTGCATCTTCAAAGGTCATTGGTTTAGGATCGACCTCACTATTTTGCGGGGAAGTAACCAGTTTGGCGTCGGGGTCATCCTTTTCTGTGGAAGCTACATCTTTTTCTTTTTCGCTGTCCGTAGATAATGCATCCTTGGCTGTTCGCTTTTCCAGTCTAATGGGTCTTACCGAACTGGCATAATTATGTATCTTATCTTCGGTATCAAGGACCTTATCAAATTCAGAATTCAGGGTGGCGCTGATCAAGTTGGTTTCTCTGGCCAGGTCGTTCAAACGATACACAATTTTTTGCAGGATGGTGATATCTTTCTTTTGTTCATCGGATAGGGTTTCTGGATTCTGGGCCAGAAGATGGTGTAAAACCTGTGCAGCCATGGTGAGCGCCGGAGACAAATCATTTTGAACAAACCCTTCCAGATGGGCATTCTTTTCCAACAACATATCGTTGATTTCTTGCAATATCTCGTTGCCTGTTCGCAGGCCGACTTCCCCCTCCTGAACCTGGGCATATAAGCGGGCATTGTCAATAGCCGGAGCAACCTGATTGGCAATCGAACTCAACAGGCGCATCTCGCGGGGCGTCCACAAGTAATTTTGAGATCGTTTGCCCGTGGCCAGTACGCCAATTACGTTTGAGTTTGTTTGTCCGGCATGGCTGGGGGCATTGGAATCTGGACGGGTAATTGGCACTGCGGCCAGAGCCTGTAACTTTTCTTTATCTACCCAGATTTTATGACCATGCGTATCTTTTAAAACAGACTCAATAAAGTGAGCCTTGTTTTGGACGGCAGTTCGTCCTTCTATCCCTTTGCCCATGGGCAAACACTGCATGCCCCGCACATACTCTGTTGAAAGGCCGGTGTGGGCCTGCATTTCCAACTGGTCCCTTTCATCAATCAGGTACAGCCAGGCTGCATCTGTTTTTAGCGTCGTCTGAGTTTGGCTCACGGTGCACTGTAAAATCTCTTTCAGGTTCAGGGTGCAATTGATCATTTCCGAGATGTTGTTCAGCGTTTGCAGATCGGCATTTTGCTGCTGTACTTCGTCTTCAGCTTCCATCATCGCGGCCAATAGTTGCTCCAGATCATCCTCGGCAGGTTGAGGAATAGCTGAGGTAATATCGGGAAGTCCCAGCGGGGTGGGCACGTCTATATCTAATTCAGTCTGTTCCACTTCCTGTAACTCAACACCGGCAGACCCCCCCAATAACGCTTCAGCCGTAATCCATAACCCCTCGCGCAGGCGTAAACTTTCCATTGCTACCGCGGTTTCCTGGCTCAAGGCCATTAAAAAACAGAGTTCGGCAGGTGTGAAATGTCGTTTTGCTTTTAAGCCAACCAGTAATGCCCCTATCAGCCGAGGACCGATTTGCAGCGATAGGCTTACCAGACTGGTCAAATGACTGGTAGACAACAACAGGCGTTCGGCATCGTCATCAGAGGTATCATACTCAAGTAAGGCCCCCACTCCTGCTACCAGATGAGGCATAAGGGCGGTGGCTCCCTGGCCTAATTCTTGACCGGTTAGAATCCGGATTAATTCGGTATTTAAGCCCTTATGAACGCCCAGGGTTAGCTCTTTAGTTTCAGCATCGATCAGCAGAATGGCACCAACCGGTGCGCTCGTTGTTTCCAGGCCTTGTACCAGAGCCATTTTGAGTAAGTCGGTGGGATTGGCGGTATGACTGGCCTGATAAGCAAAGGTGGTTAAAGCAATAATACTCCGGTTACGTCGTTTGATTTCGACATCCGCCAAACGTAAGGCCGCCTGATACCGTTCCAACCGTTGCTGGGCTTTTTTTAGTTCGCTGCGGGTGGCTTCCAAATTCATGGGCCAGTCTTCTACAACGTACCCCGCTTCTTTGCGGGTAGGACGGATTGGTGATTCCATCGTCACTCCAAAAGAGGCTACCTAATTGAGTAGTTAATTGATAGATATTTTTGGGTCGCTTAAAGAACAGCGAATCAAGAATCTATCGTTTAACCAACTTTCATTTGCTTAATAGTTTCCAATAACACTGCCTCGGCAAAGGCGTCCTTGGGGATGTAATCCACCGCGCCTACTTCTAAACCGTTCAAAACGTCTTCAGCGTGATCATGGGTGGTCAGCATAACTACCGGAATGTCGGCCAGTTTGGGATTGGCCTTGAGTTGTTTGCAAACTTCAAACCCATTGATGTCGGGCAGTTCAATATCAAGAATTATCAGATCAAACTGCTCTTGTTGCGCTATATCCAACCCACCCTGACCCGTCTCGGTCCAGTATACCTGACAACCGCTATTTTCCAGGGCCACCTTAAGCTTAAGGGCCTGGGGAGGACTATCTTCCACAATCAAAATCGAGGCCTTGTGTCCATCGTTTGTATTAGCCATTCTCGTACAATCCTTTCATTTCAACCATTTGATCAATGTGACCTGGGCCTGGTTATTGTCGTGCTCCTCAACAATACTCTCGTCGACCAGTTGGCAGGCCCCGGCAAAACTACGGCTAGAGGCAGGATTTCCCTGGGCCGGGTCTGACTCGTTGCCCGATATTTGGGCCAGATTAACCCAACAGGCTACTTGCAAACCATGCTGGCCATTCTGACTGGCATCGGACATAACAATCTCCCCCGGATCGCTGGTGTTCCACGATAGCACACGAGCCAGTTCCGAGGCAGCCAGGGAAATACGGGCCTGGTCGGCGGTCCCAAAGCCCATTTGTTTGGCCATCTCACGGGCTTGCATGCGAACCACAACGATGTCTAAATCATTGTTGATATAAATTCTTCTTTCTGTACCCATAATAACTTACTCCTATAATTGTCTAGCAGCGTTTGACCTTCAGTCATCAGCCCAAAACCACAACTGTAGCCAAACGGAGCGCCCATAATTTAGACCACATCAGGCAATTCTAGAAAGCAGTTGCTTTTTTTCTTCCCTCTGCTTACTCATTGCCGCCAATATTCGTTTGAGAGTTGCCGCCAACTGCTCATCTTCCTCATGATCCACCGAGTGACGGGCAGCGCGTTGAGAGGCAGCCAGCGCCACCCAGATTTGCTGTTCAGCCTGGTGCAAGTCTTGGATTTGCCGCTCCAACGTCTCGGCCCGTTTGGTCAGTTCAACATTAGCCTGTTGCAAGGCGCTGTAATTGGTTTCCCAATTTTGGGCCTGTTCCTGGGCTTCGGTGAACTGCCGGGCATTAGCAACCGCATAGGCAACTTGCCGACCTATCGAGACCAGCATCCGCCTATCGCGTGACGACCAGACCCAGTCGTGCCGATTAGCCACAGCCAATATCCCAAAATTCTCGTCATCGGTCCTGACCGGCACGGCCGCAACCGTACGCAAACCTTCTTCTTGCACCAACGTGCGCGCCTGACCACTGTGAAAAAGCAAACCATCGCGCAAAATCGGCTCGCTACGCGTATAGGCCATCCCTTCCACTCCATCACCGGGCGATAGATGTTGCATCCCGGCCACATATTTTTCAGAAAGACCCCGGTGCCCACGTAAAGTGAGCATACCATCTTCAATGAGATAACACCAGCCACATTCGGCATTGAGCGCCGTGGTGGTATGTTTGATCACAGCCTCCAAAATGGTATCCAATTGGAGAGTGCTTCCCAACTCAGTGGAAAGGGCGTTGAGCAATCCCAGGTCGGTGTTTTGGCTGACCACTTCCTCTTCCGCCGACATCACTGCCGCCAATAGTTGTTCCAGTTCATCGACGGCCATCGGTTGAGGCACCGGCACGGGTGCAGTCTCAATTGACTCGTCCGATTTTGATTGGCCTTGACGCTGCTGGGTAATGATTAGATTAGTTCGCAGCCGGACGTTATCCAGAAACAGGGCCGTCAGTTGGGCCAGCATCGATAACCACTGTTGTTGCTCCCGGTCGAGAATCCTGCCCGCGTCTTTGTGGGTTCCCACAACAATGGCCCCCAATACCTGCCCATCAAAACGGAAAGGCACGCCAAAAAGGTAAGACAGTTTGTGCCGCCCTAAAAGGGCCTGTTCGGCATTTAACTGCAACGGCCGGGGTTTAACCCATAATTTTCGTCCCATCAGCAGCAAGCGCCCCAAATCACCCGAGGTTAACTGCCGGACAACTTCATCCGGCATGCCTCGCCGGGCCACCGCATTCAGATTGTCCGGTTCGTCGCTGGCTACCAGCAAAGCTCCCAGTTCCACCTGGCTAATGGCCAGGGCATAAGGGAGAATAGCGGCCAGAACCTTCCGGCGGTCATTTTCTTGACCAATCTTGGCAATCATCCGCTCGATGATGGCGGCATAGTTATTGGTACTGACCAGTTGACCGGTCACCCCAAAACCGGGGCGCATCATTGTTGTATCCATAACATTTCTCCTACACCAATTCCAGCAATGCTGCGGCAATTTTATCAGCCGGTAAAATCTGTTCGGCTGCCCCCAGCTCAATGGCCACCGCAGGCATTCCAAAAACTACACACGAGGCCTGGTCTTGGGCAATGGTATGCGCGCCAGTGTCGCGCAGGGCGCGCAGGCCTTCGGCCCCATCATTGCCCATCCCTGTTAAAATCACCCCAATTGCCGTGACACCGTACACCTGAGCCACCGAATTGAATAAATAATTGGCCGACGGCCGCAGGCCGTGTAAGGGTGGGTCGTGGCTGAGGGCAATCAACCCCCGATTATTCACCACCAGATGATGGTTATCTGGAGCAATGAGAACCTGCCCCGCCTGTGGTTCATCATTGCTTTTGGCCAGCCGTACTTCAAACGGCAAAAGTTGATTGAGCCAGGTTGCCAATCCTTCGGCAAAACCGGCCATGATGTGCTGGACAATCAACACCGGCACCGCAAACTCGGCCGGTAAACCACTCAAAATTTTGGCCAAAACGCCCGGCCCCCCCGTCGACGAGGCAATGGCAATGATTTGGATTTTCGATTTACCATTGCGCGTAAGAGGACGCGATTCGGTGGGAAGGTGCGTTCGACGCGATCTATCCCACCGCCGAACCACTCTCACCTCCGACATTAGCCGTAACTGGTTGATCAGAAACTCGTGCGCTTCGGGAGGGTCATAGATGGTTGGTTTTTCTAAAATAGTCAACGCTCCAGCCTGGAGTGCATCAAACGACATTTTCTGCTCATTCTTGTTGTAACTGGCGCTGACCATTACAATAGGCCGGGGAGTCTCGGCCATAATGCGACGAGTGGCTTCCAGACCATCCATCTCGGGCATGTAAACGTCCATCGCAATCACATCCGGCTGGAGACGTTTGGTCAACTGCACGGCTTCAACGCCGTTTTTGGCAGCGCCCACAACCTGCAAACCGGCGGCTTGCAAAACGGAAACCAACAACTCGCGAGCCACCAGGGAGTCTTCGGCAATCAGAACGCGGATGGGAGTGGTTTTGGTTTCCATTTTTACACCAATTGCTCTATGGTATCCAGCAAATTACCCTGATCGAAACTGCTCTTGACAATGTAGGCGTCGGCCCCCACTTCAATTCCCCGCGCTTTGTCGGCGGGAGAGTCCAAAGACGTGACCAGAATCACGGGAATATCGGCGTAACGCTCATCATTCTTGATCCGGCTGGTCAGTTCAAAACCATCTAAGCGGGGCATGGTGATATCTGAAACAATCAGATGCGGCAGGCCGTCGGTAGCCAATACTCCCAGGGCTTCTCGGCCGTCGGTGGCCAATTTGACCTCGTAGCCAACTGCCTCCAGAATATTCTTCTCCAGGGTGCGGGTGGTGATAGAATCATCCACCACCAGAATAGTCTTGCGCTGATCCGCTTCCTTGTGTTCGACGTCGGTGGCATACGACGAGCGCGACCGGGTACGCGCAGCCAGCTTGATCAGATCGGCCACATGCAATACCAGAATGACTTCGCCCGATCCCAGCAGCGTGGCTCCGGCAATGCCGCCGACCTTGGCCAGTTGCCGGCCCAGATTCTTGATAACCACTTCCTGCTCACCAACCAAGTCGTCAACAATAAGTCCCAGCCGTTTTTCAGCGACGGCCACAATAACCACCGTCAGATGCTCTGCCTGGCAGGGATGGGGTGGCAATTCCAGCAAATCGGCCAGCCAGGCCACCGCAATGGGCTTGCCCTGGTAGGTGATAGCTTCTTTGCCTTCCACACTGGCTACATCGCCTGCCTTGATCTGCAACATGCGTTCCACACTGGTCAGTGGCAGGGCAAAAGTTTGCTCACCGGCCTTTACCAGCAGCCCGCGCGAACTGGCCAAGGTGAGGGGGAGGGTCATGGTGAAGGTGGTACCCTGACCCGGTTCAAAATCTACTTCCAGGGTGCCGTGTAACTCTTCCACATTCTGACGAACCACATCCATGCCCACGCCCCGGCCGGAGATGTCGGTAATGATTTGGCTGGTCGACAGGCCGGAGTTAAAAATAAGGTTCGCCACTTCAGCCATGCTGAGTTTGTCGGCTTCGCCCATCCGCAGCAATCCCTTGCGAATGGCCGAGGTGCGGATGGCGTCTAAATCTAATCCCCGCCCATCATCTTTCACTAAAATGACAATTCTATTCCCCTGCTGGCTGGCGGATAAAATAACGTTTCCCTCCGCGGGTTTACCGGCTTTCTCTCGTTCGGTCGGCACTTCCAAACCGTGGTCAACCGCGTTGCGCAACAAATGGATGAGGGGGTCTTTAATTTGTTCCAGAACTCGTTTGTCCAGTTCGGTCTCACTACCCTCGATGGTCAGGTTGACCTTCTTCTTCTGTTCACGGGCCAGGTCGCGCACCATCCGGGCAAAGGTGGTGGTAATGGTAGAAAGGGGCAGCATCCGCACCCGCTTGATTTCTTCCTGTAGCTCGTTGATTATCAACGACAGGCGCATGGTATCGTTGGACAATTGGCGATAGAGGGCATTCGATTGGGTGTTTAGAAAACGCAACTGTTCCTGGTTGTAGGTGACAAAATTAGTCAGGGCGACAAAGTCTTTATTACTCAAGCTACCGTTGTCGCTGCCGTGAAAGCCGCTATGGCCATTGCGTCCATTACGCATAACTCGATTGTAATGAGAACGTAAAGCCAGCCAATCCTTTTGCCAATCGGCGGCCAGAGCTTGCAGCTCGCGGACCTCGGCCAGGCGTTGTTCGGCCCGAATTTTGGCCCCCAACAACTCGCTAAATTGGGCCATCAATGCATCCAGCTTGCTCACCGATACCCGAATCGTTTCATCTACCGGACGCGCCGGCAACCCAGGCTGCCCCCCCGGCGTTGTAGCTGGCGTTGGAACAAGTTGGGCTGGAGAGGCTTCTTCAACCTGCTCATCGTTCTCCTTTTCGGCCAGCGCGGCTGGCCGGTCATCGTTCACAGCCGCCAGTGGGGTTTCTTTTTTGGCCTTAGGCTGCGATTTGGTTGATTTTCCAGGCATTTGCCTGTCCGGGCTAACCTCGGAGACTTGTTGACCGTTTTGGGATTGAGCCTTTTCTTCCAGTTCCTTTTTGGCATTTGCCAGTTCGGCCAGCAAGGCCAGCACCGATGTGGGCGGGGCCGAATTACCGGCCTCAACCTGGTCAATAACCAGTTCAACGGCATCCAGGGCCTGATAGAGCAAATCATGGGCTTCTGGAGACAGGCTTAAATATCCCTCTTTGGCCCCTAATAGCAAATCCTCCATGGCATGACCGATACTCTCGATGGTAGTCATTCCCACCGCGCGCGCGGCGCCTTTAAGACTGTGGGCCTCCCGGAAAATCTCGTTGAGTAATTCCTGTCGCTCTGCGGCAGGCGGATTCTTTTCCAAACCCAACAAGCCAGTGGTGATTTTCTGGATATGTTCCGCCTGTTCAGTTTTAAAACTGTTGATAAGTTGTTGACGGATTTGTTCACTCAGTCCCATGGATCAGTTCCGTGTCACTTTCAGGCCCAAGACCTGACAGGTTTTTAAAAACCTGTCAGGTCTTGCCACCTCTTTAGTTAAGCTTGTATCTGGCCACCAACGTTTCCAATTGTTGGGCCACGTCGGATAAATCCTGGGCGCTCTTTTCCGCCTGACGGATCGAGGCCAGATTTTGCACCGTGGCCTGGTTGATGTTTTCTATGGCCAGCGCAATCTGCTCCATGCCAGTACTCTGTTGTTGCGCACTGGCCACAATTTGTTGAGCCGCGTTGGCGCTATCGGAAATATTGGCCGCCAGTTGTTTAATGGTATCACCAGCCTGGCCGGTAAGATTCACGCCCAGGTCTACCCCCTTGGTGCCCTCTTCGGTGGCCATAACTGCGGCATTGGTGGCCCGTTGAATTTCATTGAGGATGGCCTTGACCTGCGCCGTGGCCTGCTTGGATTGTTCGGCCAGATTGCGCACTTCCACCGCCACCACCGCAAACCCTTTGCCGTGCTCACCGGCCCGGGCTGCTTCCACCGAAGCATTGAGCGCCAACAAGTTACTCTGTGAAGCAATATCGTTAACCGTGGCCGTGATTTCGCCAATTTGTTGGGTTTGCTCGCTCAGGGCCAGAATGTTTTCGGCAATGCCCTCAACCTTTTCTTTGATCTGACTCATGCTTTCGACGGTATCGGTGATAGCCTGCTGGCCGGTCTGGGAAACATCGCGGGTACGCATCGCCTGCTCCGCCACAGCCTGAGCTTTAGTAAATGCCTGCTCCACAATTGTTTTTACCTCGTCAATGGTGGTGGAGGTCTGCGAGATAGCCGACGATTGTTCATTTGCCGCCGAAGCTTGCTGGGTGGTCGAGGACAAAATTTCGGCGGCGGCGCGGGTGATGTTGGCCGTGGCCTCGCGGATTTGGCGGGTCATCTCCTCCAGCCGTTCCACCATGTTGTTCAGGTTGTGTCCCAGCGTCAGCAGGGCATCACCCTCTTTGTGACCATTAAGGGATAACCGTGTGGTCAGGTCGCCCTCGGCTATTTGTTCCACAAAGGCCAGGTATTCGTCAACCGTTTGTTGGAGGTATTCGCGAGACTCTTGCATTTGGGCAAAGAGCCGGGTGTTGTGCACGGCAATAGCCACCTGATTGGCCAGAATCTGGATCGTCTTTTCGTCTTCGGCGGACAACCCGTTTACCTGGGCGCTCTGTACGTCTAACACTCCCACCACTTCATCGCCCAATAACACCGGCACGGCCATTTCCGCGCGGGTTTCGGGCAAAACCGGATTGGGGGCCCAACTGGGGTCTTCGCGCACGTTGGCCACATTGATAACATCTCGTTCGCGGGCGGCGCGAGCCACCAAGCTTTGAGGCGTGTTTACATGAAACTTGTGCCCCTTGCGCTTCAACTCTTCTCCGGCCCGGCCATAACCCTCGGCCACATACAGATACTCGTGGTTTTCATCCATTAGATAAATGTGGATGTGATAATAATTGAAGGTTTCCTTGGTAATGGTTACCACTTCTTTCATCAGCGCATTTAAATCTAAAATAGCCGAGAATCGCTGGCTCAGATCGATGACCACCTCAAGCTGTTTGGCTCGTTCGGCCATTTCGGCTTCCATTTTATCTACCGCTTTCCGCAACTGATTCGACCAGATTACCCCACCCATGACGATGAGCACCAAGATTGTTATGGTTACGGGGTAATTAAACGGCGAACGGGCGATATTGAGCGCAAATAGGGCCATGATGCCGGCCGCAACGGCCAGAACAACGACGCCGACAAAGCCGATCATTAATCTATGGCGAATGGTCCAGGTTGGTTTGAGTGGTTTCATAGAAATTCCTCCTGAATAATCACGCGTTTATCGGTGAGTAAAGCGTTAAGATTGAGTACAACTAATAAATCGGAAGTGATACCTTGAATATACTCCGCCCGCACTCCGGTGTGGGTGGTTAAGGGTGGTTGAATATCCTCTTTGAAGATAGTGGTCACATCAGCCACTTCATCGGCCAGAATCCCCACTTCCAGCAGATGCCCGTTGGCGTAATGGGTGTTAGCCAGGTTGGCGTTAGACACCACAATGATTTTGGTCTGGCCCGACAAGCCAATGGCAGGCAGGTCAAAAAAGGCGCACAAATCTATGGCCGATAAAATGCGACCTCTGGCGCTAAACACTCCGGCCACAAAGTTGGGCGTGCGCGGCACGGAGGTTAGCTGTTCCAGGGGATAAATCTCGCGCACGTTGGTCACTTCAAGACCGTAGCGTTCTTTGCCCAACCAAAACACCAGCAAATCCAGGGTTTTGCCGATAGCCGGAGTGGGGGGTTTTTGAGCCAATTCATAGGCCCGTCGTGCCCATACTTCGGCCAGTTCAGCCGGGCTGAGGGTCTGTTCCTCTTCCGTCTCAAATAACCCGACCGGTGGCTGGCGATTGTCATTTGAAGATTGCATCGACATCATAATTTCCTTTAATTTGCTTAACCCTGCAATTCACCCAATATTCGCCGGGCGGCATCGAGTAGGTGTTTGGCCGTTGCCCCACCGGAATCGGGCACAATGCTGGCCGACGGCCATTTCTCCAGCACCCGAATGGTATTTCGGCAGGCCCGGCGAGCATTTTGAATTTGTTCCGCTTTTTTATACAGCGAAGCCAGATTGAAGTGAAGCAGGGGCGCTTCCCGGTCAAGATAAATGGCTTTTCTGAGCATATTGATCGCCTCATCAATTCGGCCCTCATGCTGGTAAATCAAGCCCAACACGTGGTAGGCTTCGGCCTGTAAGGAGTCCAATCGGATAGCGCTTTCGCACCAATAACGCGCCTTCTGCCAATTACCTAAATTGGCGTAAGCTCGCCCCAACATGCTATGGGCCGGGGCAAAATTGGGTTCACTGGCCAGCTTGCGGTGTAGCTCGTCAATGGCCTCTTCCGTCAGGCCCTTGTTCAGGAGCACCCCGGCTACTTCGTAAAGGTCTACCTCTCGCGATAGGGGAGCCGTTTTGGGCGAGGTTTTACCGTTAGGATTGGTCACCACCAGGTTCAACGGCGAGGTCTGTGGTTTGACCACTCTGGACAAATTCACAGATTCTGGCCGTGGTTGAGGTCGACTCATTGGAAACGAATAGGAACGACCTGTCTTCTGATAGAGTACCGTTCCCGCCACAATGTGCGTTTGAAACGCCTGGTAAACCGTCAGTGACGGCTCAGAATGACCAACCACCAACCAGCCACCGTCAATCAAACATGCGTGCAAATTTTTTATAACCCACCGGGTAACTTCTTCGGTAAAGTAGATAGTCACGTTGCGGCATAGAATCAGATCCATGCTCACGGTATTGTTGTGGATAGCCGGATATTCATCCTCAACCAGATTGAGCGTGTCAAACGTCACCATCTGGCGAATATCATCGCGCAGGCGATAACGGTCCTTACCCGACCGGGCGGCCAGCGACTGATCCGGACCAGGGTTTGTCGATAAGTATCGCGTAAAGTAGCGCGGTCGCAAGGCTTTGGCCCGGTCCTCCCGAAATGACCAGTCAGAATAAATGGCTTTCTGGGCGCGGTTTAGGGCAGGCTTACTGATGTCGGTGGCCAGGATAAGCACATACCAATCATCAATATCAGGGAGAAGCTCTTTGAGCAAAATAGCCACGGAGTAAGGTTCTTCGCCGGAGGCACAGCCTACGCTCCAGATTCTGAGTTGGGGTTGAATATCGGGGCCAACGGCGGCGGCGGCGGCTCGCTTGCGAGCAATCAGGTTGGGTAACACATTATTGGCCAGGGCGTTGAATTGGGCCTCATCACGGAAGAAATGTGTCTCGCCAATCGTCAATGTGTTGATCAGCCGTTGCATTTCAACCTGGCTGGCTGGATTATCTTTATCGCACAGTAAATTGTAATAGCGGCTCAGGTCGTGCTTGCCGTTTGCCGCGCCCAGCGGCGACTCGGCTATCGATTTGAGCAAACCAATCTCCAGGTCGCTACGCTTCTTTTCGTGAAAATTGAGGCCGGTGCGCTCTAACACCAAATCACGAAATCGCAGATAATCGCCATAGGCAATTTTGAATTGCGGCTGCGTGTCATTGCCGGGAGGAGGGGGAGCGGCATATTGAGTTGGGCTTACCTGTCCTGCATCAGACTGCTGCGGGAGAGAGTCGGGCTGTTTGGGTTTCATTTACTGTCTGCCGTCTGTATTTGTTAGCTCGCTGCCGAGGGCCTGTAATAGTTTCATCTGTTCGGTAGGGCTTAATAAGGCCCGCACGTTGAGTACCAGAATCATCTGTCGATCTATTTTGGCGATACTGGCCAGGTGGCCGGCCCGGGTGTTCATTTGACCGGCCAGGTCGGTGGGCACAATCGCTTCGGTTGTTTCCAAATCCTCCGCCGGAATTTCAATGACATCTTCAACTGCATCCACAATGAGTCCTAACATCCTGCCATCTTGATGGCCGCCATCGTGATGGCCACCATCGTGATGGCCGCTATCGTACTCCACATCGGCCAGAATAATGGGCGTGTGCAGGCCGTAAGCTTTGTGGGGTAAACCAAAGCGATGGCGCAAATCCATCACCGGCACGGCTTTGCCTTGCAAGTTGATAATGCCCTGAATCATTTCCGGCGAATCGGGCAATTGGGTGATGGTCACCATTTCGATAATCCGCGCCACGTCGGTTACGGGCAGTCCGTAAACCTGCCCGGCCACTCTAAACGTAAGCAGCGCCAGGGCAGTGGGCGGGGAAGATGCCTGGGCTTTGGTAGCGGCAATGGCCTGGCTCATCATTTAACTTACCACCTGGCTCACCGGCTCGCCGTTCAGAGCCGTCTGGACGGCAGCCAGCATATCTTCCATTTCAAAAGGTTTGGTAATGTAACTGCTAATGCCCAAATGCCGGGCGCGCAAGGCGACCTCCTCATTCCCGTAAGCAGTCATCAAAATGAGTTTTATCTCCGGTTTTTGTTCGGCTAAATATTTGGTCAAGGCCAGACCGTTGATACCTGGCATCATCAAATCGGTAATAACCAGATCAAATGACTTTTCTTCATTCAGCGCCAGCGCATCGGCGCTTGAGTTACAAACCTCAATTTCATAATTGGGGCCTAAGTCAACCAGGTTCTCGGCCAGGAGGAAAGCCAGATTGGGTTCATCATCAACAATGAGAATGCGCTTTTTCATTTTTTTCTTTCCTATCTGCAATGCTTTAGAATGAAACGGTCGCCAATTTGTTCAGCTTCTACTATACCAAATTTCATTGTCGATAACCGACCCAGAATTGTCCCAAAATGGACCCAATTTTGGGCTTGAACGCCTCAATTGGACGTAAAAACTACCTCCTTTTACAACTCCCACTTTTAACTTCCCTTGGCCGCATGGCTAACAAACTTGTACCCCACACCCCGCACGTTGACAATATACTCTGCTCCATCCGGGGCTGTTCCCAACTTGCGCCGTAAACGCCCAACCGGACTCTTGAGCAAATCCCGCGCCTGCAGCGAGTCGACCTCTTGGCCGTGTGTCACCTGGGCCAACTCCTGAAAAGTGTGCGGATGGTTGGACCGTTTCATCAAGGTGACCAGCAGGCGAAATTCGGTGGGGGTGAGGGGGAGAGTTTGGCCCTCTTTGGTCGCCGTCATGGCTTCCAAATCCAGGGCCAGGCCGCGCGTTTCCGGTAACGTTGAGGGTGGAGCGGAAGCGGGCTGGCGAGCCGTTGTTCTGGCCACGTCACTATCCTGCCGCGATGAGGTCCCCAACCCCAGGCTATCGGCCAGTAAACGAGCCGCCATTTGTTGCTGCAACTTTTGACGGCGACGGTGCATAACCTGGTCAACACTGGCCAATAACTCGTCGATATTGTAGGGCTTCAGTAAAAAATCGCTGCAGCCTCGCCGCATGGCGTTGATGGAAATTTCCAGGGTGGCATGGGCAGTCAGCATAATCAACTCCGGCGGATCAGGCAGAGCCTGCATTTCGCTCATCAACTCCAAACCGTTGAGGCCGGGCATTTGCAGGTCGATAATGGCCAGGTCTACCGAGGTTTGCCGCAAGAAAGCCAGGGCCTCTGCGCCATCGGAGGCGGTGTAAACGGTAAAACCATAACTCTCCAGTTCCTCGGATAAAAAGAAACGCAAGCTGGCTTCATCATCCACCACCAAAATGGTGTTGGCTTCAGGAAGTTGCATCGTCACGCTCCAAATTTACCGGCAAGTAAACCCTGAATTTGCTGCCCGTCCCCGGCTGGCTTTCAACCTCAATATGCCCGCCATGCGCTTCGACAATGCTGTAACTGATGGATAACCCCAACCCCGAACCGGCTTCTTTGGTAGAAAAAAACGGCTCGTAGATTCTATTTAGAATTTCTGAGGGGATACCCCGGCCGCTGTCGGCCAGCGCCGCCACAACCTGGTTATCAGCAGGGAGGTAATGGGTACTCAATTTGAGTTTGCCGCCGTCGGGCATCGCATCGATGGCGTTGAGAATTAAATTGAGAAAGACCTGCTTAACCTGGTCTGGCACCACGTAAATGCCGGGTAAATCATGCATTAATTCCAGGGACGGGGTGATTTTGTGACGCTGAAGTTGTTTGTTCACCAGCACCAGCGTTTCTTGCAGTAACTGATTGAGGTCGGTTGACTTTTTACCAATCCGGCTGGGGCGGGCAAAGTCAAGGGTTTGCACCGTGGTCTGGATCAATCGTTCCACTTCTTTGTCCAGAGTGGCTACATACTGTTGCCGCTTTTCGTCAGTGAGATTGGGGCGGGCCAACAAACGTAAGCCGCTCCGCAGGGCCTGGAGCGGGTTGTTAATTTCATGGGCCAACGAGGCCAGGAGCCGTCCCAGGGCCGAGAGTTTTTCGGTTTGCAGCAATTGCGACTGCATTTTATTGGCCAGGGTGATGTCCTCCAAAACATGAATCACCTCGGCCAGTTCTTTGCTCTGGTCGGTGGTGCTGTGCCGTTTGTAGAGGGGGAAACTCCTGATCCGGAAAGACTTTCCCGGCGCCCAAGGCGGCGAAGCAAACTCTGCCGAACCCCAAAGCTGCCCGTTGCCCGGTTCGGCCGCTTCATCAGGACAATTCAAATCACACAGGGTACGACCTTGCCCGTCGATGGGAATCTGGCTGATCGACTGGTTGACGAGGGCCTCGACCGTAGTATCTAACCAGGCCGCCATCGCCTGGTTAGCCCGGGTGATGACTCCGTCACCGGCCCGGTGAGCCAGCAGGCCATCATTAAGGGTGTTGAAGATTGTTTTCCATTCCTGGCGCGCCAGATTGATGGCTTCGTACAGATAACGATTCTCCAGACCAACCGCCAGATAGCTGCTCATCACCGTCAAAAAATCCAGGTCTTTGTTGGTAAAGTAACGTCCTCTCCCGGGGTTGCCTAAACTCAAGACACCCACCTGATGGCCCTCGGTCTGCAACGTCAGGTGCAAAATCACAGCCTGATTGATGTCGGATACCTGGCCGTTGTGTTCGTCAAACGCCAGCCATGTGGTCCCCTCCGAGTCCGGCCAATCACCGCTGGTCGGTGGCGACGCCGGGCGGCCAATGGAGGCCAGGCGGGTAGGGGAGGTATCTGGCCAATCATCTTCCCAGTGAAGCGATGAGGCGGGGGCCGGGATCAGCCAGAGCGCGGCATCGGCGGCTCCGGTTTCCTCGCGGGCTATTTTGAGCGCAGCCTCGGCCAGGGCCTCCAGGCTTTGCTCGGTTACCAAACGATGGCTGAGCGCGATGAGCGGCAAATGCGCTTGCAGCCGGGCGTAATCCTGGCGCAACCGGCGGCGCTCGAGCACCTGGTTGATCACCCGCACCAACCGCTTGTTGTCAAACGGCTTGAGGATAAAACCCTCGGCACCCAAATCTTGGGCGCGTATCGCGGATTCAAGCGTGGCATAGCCGGTCATCATAATGGGGCTGACCTGGTTGTATTTGGCAGCCAGATGTTCCAGCACGGTCAGCCCGTTCATCACTGGCATGCTAATATCCAGCAGAATCAGGTCGAACTGCCGACGGGCCAGTTTGTCCAGGGCAATCTGTCCATTTGGGGCTGTTTCAGCAGTTAGACCCTCGTGCTCTACAACTGCCTCACAAAAATCCCGAATAACCTCTTCGTCATCAACAATCAAGACACTACTTTGGGGAAACATGCTCCTGACTGACCTCTTGGGCGGCTGGGGGTTTAAGTTCCTGACTCCATCCTGGTGCGCCCACCTTTATGAGTCTTCATCAATCATTGCCCTTGATTTTGACTTTCTAACAAACAACCGGACCAACTATGGCCCGGTTGAGAAACGTTTTCTTGAATTGCCGTGGACAGCGACTTGACCAATTTCTGCTGGTTGGCGATTACTCGCTGTTGACCATCCTGCCACCAACTTGTACACGAGATGCTCGGGTGCTAATGGGTGTGCATTGATATTTTTTTGGGATAGGACAAAGTTAGATCTCGGGCCACGATAAAAACTCTTCTTTATATAGTAAACAAATTTTGTTATGTCGTATATTGGACATTTGTACTAGGCAAAAATCAGGCTGCCGTCCAGCCCCCATCGATGGTGATGCCCGCGCCGGTGACAAAACTGGCGGCATCACTGGCCAAAAAAACGGCCAGCCCACCGATTTCGTCCAGCTCGCCCCACCGCCCCAGGGGGATTCTGGAGACAAATGCCTCATATTTTTGGGGATCGTTCAACAAGCTGCGATTCATTTCGGTAGCAAAGGGGCCAGGCAACACCGCATTGACCGTGATGCCGTAGGGCGCCCATTCCAGGGCCAGCGTCCGGGTCAATTGCAGCACTGCCCCCTTACTGGTTGCGTAGGGCGTCCGCTCAGGGATGGCCACCAGCGACAACATGGAACCAATATTGATAATTCGCCCGTATTGCTGCGCTTTCATGTGCGGCCCAACTGCCCGGCACATTAACCACACGCCGGTGACGTTGGTAACCTGTACCTGCTGGAAATCTTCCAGCGATAGTTCCTCAATCGGCCCCCGGATATTGATACCCGCATTGTTGATTAAAATATCAATCTGGCCAAAGTTGGTCAGCACTTGATCCACCAACGCGGTTACCTGCGCCGGAACGGTCACATCACAGGCGTAACCCCGGCACCTCTGCCCGGTGGACGCCTCAATCTCCTCGGCAGTGGTTTGCGCCCGTGGCAAACTGCGGCTGGTGAGGCCTATCCTGGCTCCGGCTTCGGCCAGCGCAGTAGCCATCGCCTTGCCCAATCCCTGGTTGCCGCCGGTAATAAGAGCAACCCGGTTGTGGAGGCGGAAACGGTCCAAAATGCTCAATTTATCCTCCAAAACTTTATTTTGTTTATTGTATCCCATAACGAGGGGGAGGCAAAGATTAACACGGCGTCTGATGGTTCATTTTCTATTCTACCCGCCAGACGTGAACGACCGGCTTGGCCTCATCCGCAAACAGTTCCAGCACGTAGAGCAGGCCGTTGTCCCGATCATAAGCCACGTCGCCAATGCGGTAGCGCCGCTGGTCGCCCGCGCCCAGATTAGGCAGGTCCCACACCGGGGGGTTTAGGTATAGATGCTCGTCGATATCTATAGAAGCGTAAGGCTGGGGTTCCCAGGCGTTCAATGTTCCTGCGGCTACCCGGGCCAGGTCGGCTGGATTGTAAAGGATGAACTGGGCATCAAAGCGAGTGCTCCACCAGCCGCGCAAACTGATGCACGTGCCCTCGTCTGCGTCACAGCAGCCGGCAAAGTCTTCCGGCGGGCAGGCTGAATCATCGGCCTGGCGGCAGGTTACAAAATCGGTCACTGCCGCATCCACGCAGGGGTATTGCGGGCCGGCGGGGTTGAGGTAGCCATACCAATATTTAGTGCCGTTGCTCTTGGTGCCGGCAAACAGCACTGTCTGTTTGCCCGAAGGCGTGGCGAGCCAGGCGCCGCCTTCCCATTCGTCGGGGTGCTGGTAGCCGTTCAGACAGCGCACAATCTGGTCGGTATTGTAGGCATTTTCGTAGAGCAGCAAGGTGGTTTCAGCCAGGTGACTGCCGGAGGGAGGCGCCCCGCCGCTGGATAACCAGGGACGATAGGCAAACAGGGCCGGCCCCATCCCCCCCTGACCGCCGTCGCGCATCCGGCCGGTGGCCAGGTAGCGTCCCTGAACGTGGGCGTCGGCCCAAGTTGCCGGGATATCGAACATATAGCCGTTGACGCTGAAAAGGTTCTGGTGACCGATGAACCAGGTGCCCTGTAAGTCTGGCGTGGCCAGGGTTGGGTTGAACCAAGCGTGGGAAGCGACGCCATCGGGCTGTAAATGCTGGCCCCAGGCCAGGTGAATTTTAGGCCCGGTGTCGGGGTGGTTTAAATATTGCAGGCCAACTTTGGGGATGTCCTCCACTTCGGTAAAGTATCCGGCGGTTACATTATGGAATTCCTGAATGAAGTCGGCGGTGTTGAGGTCGTCCAAATTGTCCACTATGACCGGCTCAGGAATGGTAATCTCCGCCACCTGGTTGCCATCTGGCAAATCGCCCCAGGCTTGCCGGTCGTGTCCCATCACAAACAGCGAGCCATTATCGGGGTTGAAGGTCATGGCATTGCCGCCGTAGGCAAAAGTTTGGGGAGGCGTATCGCCGCCG
>JAFGNV010000112.1 GCA_016926805.1 Anaerolineae bacterium | reverse complement strand
TCATGCTCCAACGTTTAGCCCGAAACAAGGCCGTTTACTTGTAAAGGTGCAATTAGCTCAACATAACTTTTAAAACACGCTCTTAGGAACGAGACATCGTGGCTTCATGACGATATGAAGATCTCAAAGGTTTTTGAAACCTTTGAGGTTTGGATTAGCTGAGCTAGAGAACGAAAATAAACCAGGATAAATGCTTGACTTTAAGCACTGGCCGGGGTTGGCTCGCCAGATTTGACCGGCGGCTTGAGGGCGGCAATAACCCCTGCCGCAATCAGGCACAGCACCCCAACAATAGTAAAGGCCAGGGCAAAATTACCCAGGTCACCCAACTTACCGCCCAAAATCGGGCCAAAGATGCCGCCCACCCCGTAGGCCAGGAACACCCAACCGTAGTTCTGGCCCACATACTTGCTGCCAAAGGTATCGGCGGTGACGGTGGGGAAAAGGGCAAAGTTGCCGCCAAAGTTAAAACCAACCAGGGCCGCGGCCAGGTAAAGCAACGCCGGTGTTCCGGCCATAAAGGGGAAGAGCAACATCATCACACCCTGCACCGCGGTCATAATCATAATCGACATTTTGCGGCCAATCTTATCCGAAATGATGCCCCAGCCGATCCGCCCCCCGCCGTTGAACAGCGAGAAAAATATGCCCATAGCAAAGCCCGCAATCGCGCTGGCCGCTTCTTTGGCAATTCCGTTGGCCTGCATGGCCTGCATGGGAAACAGTTTCATCAAACCAATACTCATTAGCCCCGCGCTGGCGCTGAACAGAAAAGTCACAAAAATCATATAGAACTGGGGCGTCCGCAGCATTTCGCCGCTCTCAAAATCTACCGTACCCATGGCCGGAGTCTGACCGGCCACGGCCTCTGGCGGCATCCAACCGGCCGGTTTCCAACCTTCGGACGGAAAGACCATCCACAACCCGCCAATCACAACCATAATGCCAAAGATTATCCCGTAAATAGCAAAGGTGACGCCCAACCCCATTGTGGCAATGAGTTTGCCCCACTCACCGGCCAGCTGGATCCACAACAACGCGCCAAAGCCAAACCCGGCCACCGCCAGCCCGGTAATCAAACCTTTTTTATCCGGGAACCAGCGCATGCCCACGGCAATAGGCACCACGTAAGCCAGACCAATGCCGCTGCCGCCAATCACGCCAATAAAAATCAACAGCGACCAGAAATTGGTGGGAGCAATCAGGCCACCCAGCAGGTAGCCCAACCCCAGAGTTAGCCCCCCGGCAATAGCCAGATTACGGGGTCCGACCTTGGGCATCATCCGCCCGGCCAGGACCATCACCACAGCAAAAAAGGCCAAACCAGCTGAAAATACCATCTGGGTTTGAGCTTTGCTCCAACCGGCCTCGACCAGGGCCGGTGTAAACACCGACCAGGCATAAATTGCGCCCAGAGCCAATTGAATCAACATCGCCCCGATTACCACCAATGAACGATTCATTACTTTTGCTTCAGACATACCTTTCTCCTTTGAATGATTTTATTAACAACGCAACGGTGACAACCGCCGAATCATGTCCACCACTACCTCGAGTTGGCAGAGCAGTCTGAAGGAGGTATTTTTGATTTTTTCAGAAATGGAAACAGCGCGGATGCTACCGCCGATAACTCCAAGGGTCATTGTAAGATTATTGCCTTTTATTGGTAAGTGACATTTGTCCTTGATTGGGTGTGACAAATGTCACCAGGACATGGGTTCGGCTTTGGCTTTCCGGCGCTTCAAACCTGAGGCGGTCACCCCAGCGAAGCCTTTTAGCACGCTTGGGTTCTTTTTTATTGCTGGTGTAGGGTAAGGGTAAACTGTAGGTCGGTATCTGACCACATCCGCGCAACAAAACACCACAACAAAAAAAGGCACAGAAGTCATCTCTCCCCTGCCCTTTTGCTTTTGGTTGCCAGCTGTTTGTTGGTGTAGTGCAAACCGGGTGACAAGAGATAAGCCAATTGTCTTTCGTCACCCGCTTTTTATTTGACAACCTATCAAATGAATTTCCAACCACGCCAGAAAATAGCAATGAGTTCCCAATTGGCCCACAAATCATACAAACCGATGCCAATCAGCAGAAAACCACCAACAGCGTTGATCCAGCGAGCATGGATGGCAAATTGGCGGGTAATCCAGCGTTGGGCCGCGCCCGATAAAAAGGATAGGGCCAACAGGGGCAGGCCAAAACCCACCCCAAACCACAGAAAATTTGCCAGTTGATTAAACGCTTCGGTGGCTGTCAACGAGAAAGCGAAGATACCGACCACCAATGGTCCGGAGCAAGGCAGGGCAATTGGCCCGTAGAGCAAACCATAGGTAAAAGCGTTCAAGTATGGGTTCGACAGACCGGGCACCTGCAATTGAGGCAACTGTTTGAAGGGGTTGTAGTTCAACAACAGCATTACTCCCAGGCCGATAATCAGAGCATCGGCCAGCGGAATGAGCACCGACAAAGCACTACCGATCGACAGCGATAACAGGGCAATCACCAATCCCAGGGTCAGCATCATCGTGAGCACCCCAGCCAAGACAAAAAAGCCCAAAAAGTAGCGCCCGTATTGGCGATTGGCCAGGGCCACCTGTCCCCCGCCGCTGAGGTAGGCCAGGTAGCCAGGGTAGAGCGGCAGCACACAGGGACTGGTGGTCGCCAACAGCCCTAGTGAAATTGAGGTAAAGATAGTATCAAATTCCATAGATATTGCTCCCTTAATAAGAGAGATTGGAGATAAGGGTAGAGATTAGCGTTGGTCTGAATGATCTCCTATCTCTCATCTCCCAGGCTACCCCTCGACCTCACTCAAGAAGGGAACCAGGGTTTCCTGCAAGGATTGAGCCGTTTTGTGACCAAACGGCAGCGGATGGACCTGACCGTGCCGGTCGATAATCAACATCGGCGTCGCTGGTGGGTTCAAGAATTGACCACCGTAGAGCTGACCGATCTCACGGGCAACCTCAGCCGGAGCCACAGCATAGACCCAATCGAAATCGTTTTTGTCGGTGTGTTCCTTGAGGATGTCTTTGGTCTCATTAGGGTCGATGTCGAGGGCAACAGTGACCAGGTGCGGTTGATTTCCCAATAGATCGTGGAGGGCCTGAACTTCACGCTGCTGCCGGAGGCAATTACTGCACCACACTGCCATCGTCTCAACCAGCACGACCTTATCTTGAAAATCAGCAATCTGGAAGGTTTCGCTGGTATTGACGTTGATCAACTCAGCTTCAAACCAGTTTGGCAGTTCCATCGCTTTGCCATCGGTCATCGGCTTATCAGCCATCGCTTCATCATCCTGCATAACTTCGTCGGACATGTCGGCCATCATCTCGTCATCGGTCATCGTCTTGTCAACCATGGCCTCGTTCTCAGCCATCACTTCGTCGGACATGCCCTCGTCGGTCATCATCTCGTCATCATGCATAGCCTCATTGGACATATTCTCGTCGGTCATCATTTCATCATCGGTCATCGGCTTATCAGCCATCGCTTCATCATCCTGCATAACTTCGTCGG
>JAFGNV010000111.1 GCA_016926805.1 Anaerolineae bacterium | reverse complement strand
GCATCTCATATTTGAGCAAATTGTTAAAGTTCTATTTTTTATCGTTTTTTCTTGATTCTTACTCTGGTTGCACAAAAGTTACGCTAATCTTTATTTAATAAAAAATTTGTGTTAAAATGTAAACACTATGGGATACTTAACTCAACCTACCTTATTGGCATTTTTACTGCAAGTAACCGCTCTCATGTTTTTCATTGCTGTTTCGTTTGTTGCCTACCGCTGGGTACGAGAACCGGTCAAACGCAATCGGGCAAGGCAAGCCCTTGAGCTTTTGGGCTACACCGAAACAGAAGGACTGGCCGGAGAAGAAGTGGCGGAAAGTGAGCAGTTAGTCGACCCGCAGAAAAGTGCGGTGGTGAATGAATACAGATTGCGGCACTATATCTGGCCGGTATTTCTGGCCTGTTTGCTAACCTTTATCGTTTACGCTATTGCCCACCCTTACGCCATTCAATTCGGTTTGTGGTCGGGGGTGTTAGAAGAAGTCATCGACATCTTTGGCATGGATGATGTTTTTCCCAGGCGCATTTTGGCGGGACGGATTCTATTTTGGGGTTTCATCGGAGCTTACACTTATTCGGTCCATCTGATCTTTCGCCGCTTTTTAAGTTATGACCTGACGCCCAGTATCTACATCTTTGTGGCCAATCGTCTCTGGCTGGCGATGACGGTTGGGGCTATTGTCGGCGTGGCCGTGGGTACGCTCAACAATGCAGCCGGGATGTCTTTTGATGTGAACCTGGCTCTGGTTTCCGTGATTCTTTTTGTGATCGGCTTTTTCCCCGATCATGGGCTTACCTGGCTGGTTTCAACCGCGCAAACAATCCTGAAACAACGGTGGAATCCCTCCAAAGAGCTTAACCTGTCGGAAGTTGAGGGATTGAATATCTGGCAGCAGGCTCGCCTGAAACAAGAAGGTATTGAAAATGTGCAGAACCTGGCTGCGGCTAACGTGGCCGATCTGGTTGTTTCTACTCCCTTTACCGTGAATCAGATTATCGATTGGATTGACCAGGCCATTCTAACGGTGTACGCCAGTCAGAACCAACTTGAGTCTCTGGAAAAGGTGGGAGTGCGGGCCGCCTCAGATTTATTGACCAATACCCATGAGGGCCGGTACCTCGCCGAATTAGCCGAGGCCGCGGCTCTAAACAAGAGCGAGTTAAAAGTGTTAAAACGTAGTTTAGAGTCGGCTCTGAATATGACCCTGGTGGCCCGTTTCCGCTGGCAGTCGAGCCTGGACGAAGAAAAAATTGAAGAAGCCAAAAATATTGTCCCTGTGCAGACCCAAACCGTGATCCGAGATCAACTCTTTGGTAGACCCTAACAGAAATCCTGGTTCGGCTGCCTCATAGATTGGCAAAATTCCCTGCTTCACCCCTCCCCTCTAATTCGGCCAGAAGGGGGTGGGTTTTTTTTTGTACTAATCTTCCGATTCAGGTAACATGTCCCAAAACTACTTTTTTTGCCAGAACATAGTTTTTAATGAAAAAACGTCTCTTTAAGCTGGCTGATGAGCCGGATGCTGCTCCTATTCCCCCTACTCTGGTCGACCTTCTCCAATGGCGAGCGCAGTCCCAGCCCAACTGGCGAGCCTACACCTTTTTATTAGATGGTGAAGTAGAAGAAGCCCATCTGACCTATCAGGAATTGGATCAACAGGCCCGGGCTATCGGCGGTTGGCTTCAGAGTCTGAACATAGCCGGGGAGCGGGTTCTGATTCTCTACCCGCCGGGTCTGGAATATGTGGCTGCTTTTTTTGGCTGTTTGTACGGGGGAAACATTGCGGTTCCGGCCTATCCCCCCCGGCTCAACCGCCCTAGCCCCCGTCTTCAGGCCATTGTGGCCGATGCCCAACCGGTAGTGGCCCTGACCACCCCCTCCATTTTCTCCAGCCTGGAACGCCGGTTTGCCCACACCCCGGAGTTGAAAGCGTTGCGCTGGCTGACTTTCGATGATCTTCCCGGCGGTGCAGCAGCAGATTGGCAGCCGCCAATCACAACCCCAGACTCGCTGGCCTCGCTTCAGTATACCTCTGGTTCTACCGGCTCCCCCAAGGGGGTCATGGTCAGCCACGGCAATTTTATGCGTAACCTTAACCTGATTCGCCACGCCTTTGCAATTGGGCCTGAAGACAGGGGGGTTTTCTGGCTACCCCTTTACCATGATATGGGTCTGGGCAGTATCCTGGAACCGATGTACATTGGCGCTTATGCGACCATCATGTCGCCGCTTGCTTTTTTGCAGCGTCCGGTGCGTTGGTTGCAGGCAATCAGTCGTTACCGGGCCACCATTAGCGGTGCGCCCAATTTTGCCTACAACTTGTGTGTCGACAAAATCACGCCCGACCAACGAGAAACGCTGGATTTGAGCAGTTGGCAACTGGCGTTTTGCGGCGCCGAGCCTGTTCGCCAAACCACCTTGGAACGATTTGTCGCCGCGTTTGAACCTTACGGGTTCCGGCGCGAAGCGTTTTACCCCTGTTACGGGTTGGCCGAAGCAACGCTGATTGTTTCTGGCGAATTGGGACCGGAGCGTCCCGTGGTGCGCACCGTGCATCAGACCGCCCTCGAGCAGAATCAGGCAGTTGAAGCATCGCCGGCTGAGACCGCCGCGCTTTCTTTGGTCAGTTGTGGCCAGACTCTCCTGGATCAGAAGATTGTGATTGTCCACCCCAAAACGATGACTCTATGTCCACCCCATCAGGTGGGTGAGATTTGGGTATCCGGTTCCAGTGTAACCCAGGGCTATTGGCGCCAGGTAGAAGAAACGCGGCAGACGTTTCAGGCGTATCTCGCCGATACCGGCGAAGGCCCTTTTCTACGAACCGGCGATTTGGGGTTTTTACACGAGGGCAGACTATTTGTTACGGGACGCCTCAAAGATTTGATTATCATCCGGGGACGCAACTATTACCCTCAGGATATTGAACTGACGGTGGAACAATCCCACCCGGCGCTGCAACCCGGCAGTGGGGCGGCCTTTTCGGTTGAATCTGCAGGCGAAGAACGCCTGGTGATTGTGTATGAAGTAAAACGTCGCCACCGCCAGCCAAACGTCGTAGAAGTGGTAGGAGCTATCCGTCAGGCCGTTGCCGATCATCATAGCTTGCCGGTTTATGCTATTACCCTGATCCAAACCTTGAGCCTCCCCAAAACCTCCAGCGGCAAAATCAAACGCCATGCCTGCCGGGCCGATTTCCTGGCCGGGAAGCTGCAAGTTATCGGTGAGTGGCAGGCGGCGATAACCTCGCCGGAGATGAGTGAAACGCCGGGGGTAACAGTTGACACCCCAGCGCCAGGCGCTCAGATAGAATCTCATTCTATGGCCGAGATTCAGGCCTGGCTCATCGCGCGAATCTCTGAAAGATCAAATATAAATCCTGCTGAAATTGACCCCCGCCAGCCCTTCGTTTATTACGGTTTAGATTCGGTCCAGGCCGTTAGTTTGTCTGGCGACCTTGAACGGTGGCTGGATTGCCCCCTTTCTCCCACCCTGCTCTATGACTACCCGACGGTCGAGACTTTGGTCCGGCATCTGGGTGCCGCGATTCTAAGGAGAGAAATTGAGGTTTTGGAGTTACCCGCACCTACGGTTTCGTCGCCAGAGTCAGAA
The DNA here is from genome assembly GCA_016926805.1 of Anaerolineae bacterium. Classification (GTDB taxonomy): domain Bacteria; phylum Chloroflexota; class Anaerolineae; order 4572-78; family J111; genus JAFGNV01. Next base: position 28,634 of record JAFGNV010000111.1, on the reverse strand, counting down.
AACCACAAAGCGGAACCTATTGCGATTATCGGTCTGGCCTGCCGGTTTCCTGGCGCCAAAGATGCCGATGCATTTTGGCAACTTTTATGTGACGGCGTTGATGCCATTACCGAGGTTCCGGCGGATCGCTGGCGTCTTGATGACTTTTACCATCCAGACCCGGCCACGGCGGGCACAATGAACACCCGCTGGGGCGGTTTTCTGGCCAATGTCGACCAGTTCGACGCCCGTTTCTTTGGCATTTCGCCCCGCGAGGCAAGCCGGATGGACCCTCAGCAACGGCTTTTGTTGGAATTGGCCTGGGAGGCGTTGGAAGACGCGGGGCAGGTCCCCAACCGGCTTGTCGATACCGACACCGGCGTCTTCATTGGCATCAGCAGCAATGAGTATGGCCAATATCAGCTCAATGATCTTGGCGCTATTGACGCCTATGCCGGAACCGGCAACGCGTTGAGTATTGCGGCCAACCGCATCTCCTACATATTTGGTTTTCAAGGGCCAAGTATGGCGGTCGACACAGCCTGCTCCTCATCGCTGGTCGCCGTTCATCTGGCCTGCCAGAGCCTCTGGCACGGCGAAGCCTCTCTGGCCTTGGCTGGCGGAGTCAATTTGATTCTATCACCGGCGGTCACCATCAACTTTACCAAGGCCGGGCTTATGGCGCCAGATGGTCGCTGCAAAACCTTCGATGCCCGGGCCGATGGTTACGTGCGTGGCGAGGGCGCGGGGTTAGTTGTGTTGAAGTCACTCTCCCGGGCGCTGGCTGATAACGACCCAATTTACGCCGTCATCCGGGGTAGTGCGGTCAACCAAGATGGCCGGACCAATGGTTTGATGGCCCCCAGCCGGCAGGCTCAGGAGGCCGTTCTGCGGGCGGCTTATCAGCGGAGCGGGGTTTCGCCCGCTCACATCCAGTACGTCGAAACCCACGGCACCGGCACGCTGTTGGGTGATACCATCGAAGCGCAGGCCTTGGGCGCAATCCTCGCCCCGGATCGCGACCCGCAGGCCCCGTGCGCCATCGGTTCGGTGAAAACCAACATTGGCCACCTGGAAGCCGCCGCCGGTATCGCCGGTTTAATCAAAGTTACCCTCTCGCTCAAGCATCGTCTGCTGCCGCCGAGCCTGCACTTTGAAGAGCCAAATCCGCATGTTGCCTTTGATGACCTGTTGCTGCGGGTCCAACAAAACCTGACTGGATGGCCGGACCACGTCGGCCCGGCTCTGGCCGGGGTCAGTTCCTTTGGCTTTGGCGGAACCAATGCGCATGTGGTGCTGGCGGAAGGGCCGCCAAAAAACTCACCCGACGAGCACGGGCCAGAAAAACGTAGCCTGACCGACAGGCAATCTGCGTACCTGCTCCCCCTCTCAGCTCATAGTCTGGAAGCGCTTCAGGCCCAGGCCACAATTTACCCAGATTTTCTAAAGAATACCTTGTCTCAAAACCCTGAGGCGTTGCCAGATATTTGTTATACTGCCAGCGTGCGACGCCAACATCATCCTTACCGCTTGGCCGTGGTTGGCCAATCGGCAACCGAACTGGCGGCCCGTTTAGAAGCTTTCCTGCGAAGTAAACCTCCGTCCGAGGTATCATCCCGGACTTCGCCCCAACCACGGCCACTGGTCTTTGTGTTTCCCGGGCAGGGTGGACAATGGTTGGGTATGGGACAAGAACTTCTAGTTCGGGAACCTGTTTTTCGCACCACCTTGACTCAATGCGACCAGGCAATGCATCCGTATCTGGATTGGTCTCTGTTGGACGAATTAACCGTTGCTGAGGAGACATCCCAATTTGGGCAAATTGATGTGATTCAGCCCTTGCTCTTTGCCATCCAGATTGCCCTGGCCCAGTTGTGGCGCTCGTGGGGCCTTGAACCGGCGGTAGTTGTGGGCCACAGCATGGGTGAAGTGGCCGCGGCTTATGTCGCTGGCGCGTTGAGTCTGACCGACGCGGCGCGGGTCATCTGTCTCCGGAGCCAGCTCTTGCGCCGGGTGAGCGGGCAGGGGACCATGCTGGCGGTGGAACTTTCGGTTGAACAGGCGCGGGAATATCTGGCCGGTTATGAAGATCGGGTGGCCATTGCCGTGAGCAACAGTCCCCGGGCCACAGTTTTATCGGGTGATGCTTCAGCCCTGGCCGAAATCGGGGCGATTTTGGAAAGCCGGGGGATATTCCAGCGGCCCGTGCAGGTCGACGTGGCTTCGCATAGCCCTCAGATGGATTTACTACGAGATGATTTATGCCAGGCCCTGGTGGGGATACAACCTAAAGCGGCGAGCATATCCATCTACTCTACGGTCACCGGGCAGGCCAGCAATGGCCTGGAGTTGACTGCCGACTATTGGGTTAGGAACCTGCGGGAACCGGTTCTTTTCTCCGCCGCCATTCAGGGATTGCTTGGAAAAGATTACGACACATTTTTGGAGATCAGCCCCCATCCTATCTTGTCATCCGCCATCAGAGAAGGCCTTGCGTACGCGGGACGTCCGGGTATGGTGTTACCCTCAATGCGCCGGGGAGTGGAAGTGGCAGTAATGCTGGAATCCCTGGGTACCCTGTACACTCTGGGCCAGCCGGTCGATTGGCCGCAACTTTACTCTACCGGCGGACGCTGCGTCCACCTTCCGGCCTACCCCTGGCAGCGAGAACGTTTCTGGCTGGAACCCGATGAGAGTCCCCAGGTTGAAGTCAGCAGCCGTACCGGTCGTCGGCTTTTGGGGCGACACCAGACCTCGGCGATCGATCCCGGGACTCATTTTTGGGAAACCACTCTTGGCCTGGAACAATCGCCTTACCTGGCCGGCCATCAGGTTCAGGGCAAGGTGCTGTTACCGGCAGCCGCATACATCGCCATGAGCCTGACTGCGGTGAAAAAAGCTTTTGGCGCCGACTGCGCTATTCTGGAGCAGGTGAAATTTCGAGAACCATTGTTTCTCCTCGCCCATGAACCCAAGACCGGCCAACTGGTCATTACGGCCGAAACGCCGGGGACAGCATCCTGGCAATTTTTCAGTCTTGACGACTCGCCTAAAACATCCTGGACCTCACACGTCAGCGGCTCGATCCGTTTTAACCAAACAGACCCCCCCGGCCCGATTCAATTAGGGGAAATACAAGCCAGGAGTCAGAATGTCATCACGGGAACAGAGTTTTATCGTGCGGTGCAGCAGTGGGGGTTTGCCTATGGTCCTGATTTTCAGATTATCCATCAAATCTGGCGGCGAGACGGCGAGGCCGTGGGGCAGATTCGATTAGCCGGACAAATGATGCCGACAACTGACGAAGGCTCTTTGACTATTATCATCGATGCCTGCTTTCAGGTGTTGATGGCTACCCTGCCGGACACAGATGACCGGGCGGCAGAAGGAGAGACCTATGTTGTTGCGGGCTTGGACCGCCTGCAAACCTATGGCCGTTTTCCTGCTGAGGCCGAGTTGTGGGGTTACGCCCTGCTCCAACCAGAGGCAGCGTCCATGCCCGGTATCGTCAAAGGGGATGTATCGCTGGTTGATGCCAACGGGCAGGTTTGGCTGTCGGTTGAGGGGCTTACCATCCAGCGCCTGGGTGCAGACCGGCGGGCCGGTCTGGTGAATCTTGACGAGTGGTTGTACCAAATCCAATGGCAACCGTCGAAATTGGAGCGAGAGGATACTGCCTCATCAACCGGCGCCTGGCTCATCTTTGCCGATGATAGTGGGGTGGGACAGGTCTTGTCGACTCTTTTGGCCGGACAAGGTGAAACGTGCATTACAGTGACGCCGGGGTCAACGTATGCGGCTGGGGGTCCAGGCCATTATCACATTGACCCAACTCGCCCGGAAGATTTTCAGCAATTGCTCGTGGACGTCCGGGCCGGGAATGATCAACCACCGTTACGGGGCATTGTGCATTTATGGAGTCTTGATCTGGCTCCCCCCGATATCGCCCCGGATACGGCGCAAGCCTTGGGCTGGGAGAGCGTGCTGTCTCTGGTACAGGCCCTGGCTCATTTCGACTGGCCCGACCCGCCTCAACTCTGGCTGGTGACTCGCGGCGTTCAGGCCATTGGCCCAGATGTTACGGCGGTATCCACCAGTCAAGCTCCGCTTTGGGGGCTGGGCCGGGTCATCGCCCACGAGCATCCAGAATTTCGCTGCGCCAATGTGGACCTTGCCCCGGTGCCTGCGCCCCAGGAAATTGAGCCGCTTTTCCAGGAATTATATGCCACGGGCCGGGAAGACCAGATTGCCTGGCGAAACGACCAACGCTACGTGGCCCGGCTGGTTCGCTATGCCCCCAGCCCTGTTCCAGTCGAGTCACCGGAACTCGCCAGCAGCCATCAACCGGCGACGCAGCTTCCCCTTGATGATGCCTTTCGCCTGGAGCTAGATACCCCCGGCATTTTGGCTGATTTGAAGTTACGGCCCAGCCGCCGTCGCTCACCCGGTCGCGGGGAAGTGGAAATTCAGGTTTATGCAGCCGGTCTCAACTTCCTCGACGTGCTGGCCGCTATGGGCGCTCGCCCTGATGCGCCCGCGGCTACGCCCCTCGAACTTGGCGGTGAATGTGCCGGAAAAATTGTAGCCGTTGGCGAGGGGGTTGAAGGCCCGCAAATCGGCGACGAGGTTATGGCAGTGGCACCGTCCAGTTTTGGTTCGTTTGTTACCACCACAGCTAGTTTTGTCGTTCCCAAATCGGCTCACCTGAGTTTTGAGGAAGCGGCCACCATCCCCATTGCCTTCAGTACGGCCTATTATGCCCTGCGCCGTCTCGGTCACCTGGCCGAAGGTGAGCGAGTCTGTATCCATTCCGCCGCGGGTGGCGTGGGCCTGGCGGCAGTGCAATTGGCCCAGCAGGTTGGCGCGGAGATTTTTGCCACGGCCGGTACCCCGGAAAAACGGGAATTTCTCCGCTCGCTGGGAATCCAACACGTGCTTGACTCGCGCACCCTGGCTTTTGCCGAAGAAGTGATGGCGGAAACCGGGGGGCAGGGGGTGGATGTCGTCTTGAACTCTCTGGCCGGAGAAGCTATGGCCCGCAGCCTTACCGTTCTGGCTCCTTACGGGCGTTTTTTGGAAATCGGCAAGCGTGACATTTACCAGAACTCCCGGCTGGGGCTGGGACCTTTTCAAAAGAATTTATCGTATTTTGCCATCGACCTGGCCCGGCTGATGCGCGAACGTCCCGCGCAATTCAGTTCGCTCTTGCATGAAGTGGGACGGCAAGTTGCCGCCGGAGTCCTCAAGCCCCTGCCCCGGCAAACTTTTCCTATTTCGCAGGCGACCAGCGCCTTCCGGTTGATGGCTCAGGCCAAACATATTGGTAAGATTGTGCTCTCCATGCAAGATGAGGCCGTGTCGGTAGCATGGCCCGGGGGAGCAGGCCCGCAGTTTCGACCGGACGGCGCCTACCTTATCACCGGTGGGCTGGGTGGTTTAGGGTTAACGGTGGGCCAGTGGCTGGTTCAGCAGGGAGCCAGGTATCTGGTTTTGGTCGGGCGACGGGGCGCTGCTGCGGCAGTGCAGGAAACGCTGACCAGTCTGCGCAAGCAAGGAGTCACCATTGAGGTAATTCAGGCCGATGTCAGTCGGCCTGAGCAGGTGGACGCTGTGCTGAAAAAGATTAAACGAACCCTGCCCCCCCTGCGCGGCATCATCCACGCCGCCGGTCTCCTGGATGACGGTATCCTACTGCATCAGGATCAGGCGCGTTTCAAGCGGGTCATGGCCCCCAAAATTGACGGGGCCTGGAACCTGCACCGGTTGACCATTGACGAATCGCTTGATTTTTTTGTGCTCTTTTCTTCGGCGGCTTCCCTGCTGGGAACGCCGGGCCAGGGAAACTATGCCGCAGCCAACGCTTTTATGGACGCCCTGGCCCACCAGCGACGGGCGCAGGGTTTGCCCGCCCTGAGTATCAACTGGAGCATCTGGTCCGGGGTGGGGTTGGCGGCCCGGCCCAGTAACGAGCCGCAACAACCGGCCATGCCCGGCGTTGACCTAATCACCCCCTGGCAGGGATTGGACTTGCTGGGGCGGTTGCTGCGCCAGAATACGGCCCAGGTTGGGGTTCTTCCTTTCAACTTGTCTGAAGGGGTGCGTTACAACTCAACCATTATCCATTCGCCGCTGCTGTCGGCGTTGCGCGGCACGCCGACAGACCTCATTCCCCCATCCGGCAGCCCTATTCGCCAAAACCTTGTTGCTGCCCCCATCGAGCAGCGGCGCGGTTTGTTAGAAACCTATCTTCGGGAGCAGGTAGCCCAGGTGGTGTGGCTGCCTCCGGCTCAGGTTGACCCCCACATGCCGTTGTCGAACCTGGGCGTGGACTCCTTGATGGCCCTGGAGTTGCGTCGTCGCCTCGAACGGGACCTGCACCTTACCCTGTCGGCTACCCTGATTTGGAATTACCCCTCCATCGCCGACCTCATCCCTTACCTGGTTGGCCAGATGGGGATTCCGGTTGAGGATAACGGGCCTGACCTCCCGGTAGCAGCGGAACCACAACCTGAACAACTCGAATTTCTGGACAAACTCGAACAGATTTCAGAGGAGGAAGCGGAAGCACTCCTGGCCGCCAGGCTGGAGCGCCTGTCGAAAAAACAATGACCGATTTATCCGACCGGATTGAGCATTTATCCCCCCTAAAGCGCGCCTTGCTGACCCTGGAGGAAATGGAGGCCAAGCTTAACGCGGCTGAGCGGGCGGCGACCGAACCGATTGCCATTGTGGGCCTCGCCTGCCGGTTTCCGGGGGGCGCCAACAATCCCGACGCCTTCTGGCAGTTACTGCAAAACGGCTTTGACGCCATCTCCGAAGTTCCCCCGGCCAGATGGATTGTAGACGCAGTTGCTCCCCATCTGACCAACGCCGATAAAGCCTACCTCCGTTGGGGTGGATTTTTAGAACAGGTTGACCAGTTTGATGCCGATTTTTTTGGTATCTTGCCCCGTGAGGCCGCGGCCATGGACCCCCAACAGCGGTTGCTGTTGGAAGTTGTCTGGGAAGCTCTGGCGATTGGCGCCGGGCTTTCGCCCGAACGTCTGAGGGGCAGCCGAACCGGGGTTTTCGTTGGCATCAGCAGCGCCGATTATTCTTGGCTTCACTTTGCCAACCCGGCCCGGATCGATGCCTACACCGGTATCGGCACTGCCCACAGTATGGCCGCCAATCGATTGTCGTATCAGTTCGATTTTGAGGGTCCCAGCCTGGTCGTTGACACGGCTTGCTCGTCATCACTGGTCGCCGTCCACCTGGCCTGTTCCAGCCTGCGCCAGCAGGAATGTCATCTGGCCCTGGCCGGTGGAGTCAACCTGATTCTTTCTCCCTTGTTGAACATTGCTTTTTCCAAAACCGGCCTGCTGGCCCCCGATGGTCGCTGCAAAACGTTTGACGCGCGGGCCAATGGTTACGTGCGCGGCGAGGGCTGCGGCATGGTGGTGCTCAAACGTTTGGCCGATGCGCTGGCCGAGGGAGACGACATCCAGGCCCTCATTCAAGGCACAGCCGTCAACCAGGATGGCCGGAGCGCCGGTCTTACCGCGCCCAACGGGCAGGCCCAACAGGCTGTCATCCGGCAGGCGCTGGCCAGGGCCGGGGTTGACCCGGCGCAGATTACCTACATCGAAGCGCACGGCACCGGTACCGCTCTGGGAGATCCCATTGAGGTTGAGGCTTTAGCTTCGGTCTTTAACCCATCCCCTCTAGACCGATCACCTTGCGCTATCGGTTCGGTCAAAACTAACCTCGGCCATCTCGAGGCCGCCGCCGGTATTGCCGGGTTGATAAAGGTGGTGCTTGCGTTACGGCATCAAGCGATCCCGCCTCATTTACATTTCCAAAAGCTGAATCCGGAGATTTCCCTGCGCAACACCCCCTTTGTCATTCCCGCCGAGTTACGCCCCTGGCCCGCGGGTGACGAGAAACGCTATGCCGGGGTCAGTTCTTTTGGTTTTGGCGGGACCAACGCCCACGTGATTTTAGCCGAATCGCCGCCTGAATATCAACCGGATGGTGGCCGCTGGCTTGCGGGAGATGCTGCTCATCGCTGGCAACGCCAGCGATATTGGTTAGAAGCAACACCGGGTACTGTTGCCGGTTACCAGGCCGAACGCGCCCCGGCTCATCCTCTTCTGGCTCGACATCTGCAATCGGCCCGGCCCGGCGGCGATAGTCTTTGGGAAACTGATCTCGATCTACAGCATCTGACTTATCTGGCCGATCATCGTATCCAGGATGTTGGGGTGGTACCGGCTACGCTTTATCTGGAGATGATTCTGGCAGCGGCGCACGAAGCTTTTGAATCAGGAGCGCATATTCTAACCGGCGTGGAATTTCAAAAACCCATTTTCCTGCCGGAACAGGGTGCTCAAACCGTCCAGGTAGTGATGTCTGTGGCCGGGAATGACCGGGCTGACTTTCACATCTTTAGCCGTCCCAAACAGCCTGCGCCATCTTCTGATTGGACGCTGCATGTCACTGGCCAGCTCCAGCTTGAGGCAACCGGGGCGCCTGCGGAATTACCCCCACCGATTTCCCCGGCAGAAGTCCAGGCGCGTTGCCCGCAAGAGATTTCCGGGGACGACTATTACTTGCGCCTCCAGGAATTTGGTCTTGAGCGCGGCCCCCTCTTTCAGGGGATTCAGCGCGTCTGGCGAGGCAAGGGCGAAGCCCTGGGCCAGATCCGCGTGGTGAACGGGTTAGCGCCGGAGGTTAAACGTTATCTGTTCCACCCGGCGGTGTTTGACGCCTGCCTTCAGGTTTTGGCCGCCGCCCTATCCGGCGAGGAAATGGCTGTGACCGGACAGGGTATCTACCTGCCCACCGGGTTGAACGAGTTTCGTTTTTATGGTCGACCCGGGGTGCGGGTGTGGAGTTACGCGCGCCTCCGCCAGCAGGGCGCCGGGACTGTAGAGGTGGATATTTGCCTGTTTGACGAAGCAGGACGGGTAGCGGCCGAACTTCTTGGTTTGCGCGTGCAGCGTTTGACCCTTGGGGTGCAGCGAACTTCTCCCCCAAAAAAGGACAAAACTTTAACCCGGGCCATCTTGATGGCCCTGAATCCTGAACAACGCCACCGCCGCCTGGAACGGTATCTACAGGAGCAAATAGCTTTAGGGTTGGGAGTGCCGGTTGCCGCGTTGGATGTACAACAGTCGCTCGACACGTTGCAATTCGACTCCCTGCTGGCCATCGAACTGGAGGATCGGTTGGAAGCCGATTTGGAGGTTACGGTACCTCTGGTCAGGTTGCTACAGGGGCCGAGTATCGCCCGATTGGCTGGAGAGATCCTCGATCAGATCGCTGCCGGAGCCTCGATTACCACGATCACAGACCTTCAGGCCGAGGTTGTGCTCGACCCGGCTATCAAACCCGACAAAACTCAGGCGGTTGGTTCGACCACAAACCCTGCCGCCGTCTTCTTGACCGGGGGAACCGGTTTTCTGGGGGCCTTCTTGCTGCACGAGCTTTTGCAGCACACCCAGGCTCAAATTTATTGCCTGGTTCGAGCGACCAATCCCGAGGCCGGTCAAGAAAAAATCCAGGCCAATCTCACCCGTTATGCCCTTTGGTCGGAGGCTTTGTCGGCGCGGATCATTCCCGTTGCGGGCGACCTGGCTCAACCTCAATTGGGTCTCTCGGCGCAACAATTTGCCGAGTTGAGTCACCGGCTTGATGTTATCTATCACGGTGGCGCTTTTACCAACTTTATTGCCTCTTATCCGGATCTCAAAGCGCCCAACGTGGGGGGAACCCAGGAAATTCTCCGGCTGGCGACACAAACCAGGGTCAAGCCGTTGCATTACATTTCCAGTATTGCGGTGTTTAACTCAATAACTTATGCCGGGGTTGAGGTTGTGCTAGAAGAGGACCCGCTCGAACATACGGCGGGGTTGTTTCCCGGTTATGCCCAGAGCAAGTGGGTGGCCGAAAAACTGGTGACCCTGGCTGGCGCCAGGGGATTGCCGGTTTCCATTTACCGGCCCGGTATCATCACCGGTCACAGCCAGACCGGCGTTTGCAACACCGGCGACTTTATCTCTAAAATGCTCAAGGGTTTTGTTGAGTTTGAAAGCGCGCCGGAACTCGATCTGAGTTTGGACCTTGTTCCGGTAGATTATGTGAGCCAGGCGATTGTTTATCTCTCACGCCAGGAAGCATTGTTGGGTAAGATTTTTCATTTGGTCAATCCGCAGCCCGTTGCCTTGAGCCATATTGTCGATTGGGCGCGTGCCCACGGTTATCATCTGCAACAGATTCCGTATAGCCAGTGGCTGGAAAAACCCAAACACTATCAAGAGAGTGTTTTGCACGCCTTTTTGCCGTTTCTTACCAAGCGAGTGACGGAAGAACAGTTGGCCATTCAAGAAATCTATACCAAAAGACCGGCGTTTGACCAACGGCATACGAGTGAAGGATTGGCGGGTTCCGGCATTGTTTGCCCTGTGGTTGATACCCGGCTGCTCGATACCTACTTTACCTATTTTATTGATAGCGGCTTTATCGATCCTCCGTAATCGGGCAAAGCGGCTACCATCCCTGCTCGTCTTTCTCGCTGCGTCGCCGAATCCAGTCTTCGCGGGCCTGGGAAACCGCATCGCGCTGGCCGCTTTTTAGCACCAGAATAACACCCACAATCAACCCGATCAGCATCACCAGCCCCAAAGAGCCACAGCCAACAATCAGTAAAATACTCATCATTTTCTACACCTTCAGTAAGGTCAACAACTCACTCAACCGGCGAATTTTGATAACACCATCTGGCGGGGCAACCTCATTGTCAGGGTTTACAAGAATGGGGGTCAATCCCGCGCTTATTGCGCCCTGAATGTCGGTAACGAGGTTATCACCGACGAAGATCGTTTGCGCCGGGCTGGCGTTCCCGGCCATTTTCACGGCTTCCAGAAACGAACGCCGGTCTGGTTTGTGATAGCCAATCTCCTCGCTGACCAGGGTAAAGTCCACATGCGCCGCCAGGTTGTGCCGGTCGATTTTCCCCCGCTGCATGGCGATATAACCGTTGGTCAAAATGCCGGTGGTGTATTTTTGGCGTAGCGTATCCAACACGACCAAAGCATCTTCAAAAGGCTGGGCCTCGATCAGTATCAACTCCTGCCAGGCAGTTGCCATCGCCTCACCCAGCGACGGGTCGCGTCCAAGTTCGCGTAGCGTATTGATGTAGCTGTATTTGGCGGCGGTATCACCATCCAGAACCCCATCGACCATCATATACCACATATCGTTGGCTTTGGGCCAGAAGCGCTCAAAAAACTCAGCCTGGGTCAGGGGAGCCAGGTCGGCGGCAAAGCGGGCAAAAAGGGCCTCGGTGATTTCGCTTAATTGCCAGGTATGCCGGATGAGAGTGCCATCCATGTCGAAAATGATGGTGGTAATGTGGGAAAAATCTGCTTTTGCCAAATCGATAAAAAACCTCCTACGTTGCCTGATTGACCCTACCCTGCTCGTACGATTCTATTTTGGCCCGGAGCTCCGGCAAAATGGGCACGCTGCAACCGGCGGGATAATCATAATGCACAATAATGCCGTACCCTTCCGCAACCAGTTCGCCGTCTGCCTCCACGCGATGTTCCATTTTCAGGCTCGACCGTCTTATCTCCACCGTCCGCGAACCCACTTCAACCGTTTGACCGTAATGGACCGGCTTTCTGAAATCGCAGTTGAGGTGGGCCAGAATAAACGGGATATTGTTCCATCCACCGCCGGGCTGCCGAAGGTCTAAATCTAGCAGGTAACGCAGTCGCGCCGTTTCCACGTAGGTCAAAATCACCGCATTGTTGACATGTCCAAATGCGTCCAAATCTCTAAAGCGGACCTCAATGGGCCAGATGTGACGAAAGCCCTCCATCAGTTGTCTCCAGAAGAAGAATGATAATGGCCAGTGTAGCACACGGGCAACATAGCCGCAAAAATGGCGGCAAACCTATTTGCGCTAACCACATCCCGTGGCATAATATTTGCTTATGTGGCGCACTGGAATTTTGCTAACCCTGTTATTCTCGCTGATTGGCCTGGCTGCCTGTCAACTCGATGCTAAAAATCGGGCGATTGTTCTTTTTTCGCCAACCGATACTGCCGCCCCTACGCCTACCTTAACCCCAACGCCGACTTCCATTTCCTCGCCGACCCCCACGGCAACCTCAACCCCCACGCCTTTGCCCACGCCAACCAATACCCCTACTTCCACCGCAACCCCTATTCCCAGCGACCGGCTGGCCCGCGCCCAACGGGCCTACACCAACGGTGACTATGAAACGGCCCGCCGCGAGTTTGAGGCGCTATTAGCCGACCCTGGCGCCGATCCCAACGAGCAACGCCTGGCCCTGCACTGGCGCGGGCGCAGCGAGCTGGAATTGGGCAACACCCAGGCCGCTATCGCCACGCTTAAAATGTTTGTCCAACAATATCCCAGCGACGAATTGACCCGCGCCGCCCAGTTCAATCTGGGGCTGGCCTACCAACGGGCCGGTCAATCCCTGGAGGCAATGGCCGCTTACCGCGGTGTCATCATCCCCGATGACCCCCTCAACGTGTACATCTACGAGCGCATCGGCGATTTGGCCCTGCAAGCAGGGGCATACACTGGCGCCATCGAAGCCTACCAGGCCGGGATCAATGCTACCAACGAACCCGGCTTTCACGTTCATCTCCGGGAAGGCATAGCCCAGGCAGAACTGGCGCAAGACAACCCAACTGCGGCCATAGCCCAGTACGATGCCATCCTTGCTATATCCCAAATCAAGACCTACCGGGCCAAAATTCTGCGGCTGGCGGGCGAGGCGCATCTGGCGGCGGGAGACTCCGACGCAGCTTACAAACGCTACCTGGAAACCGTCAACCGCTATCCGGAGGCCTACGATAGTTATCTGGCCCTGGTGGAATTGGTCAATGCCGGGGTGCCGGTTGATGAGTTTCAGCGCGGTTTGGTCGACTATCATGCCGGGGCATACCAGCCGGCCATTGCCGCCTTTGAGCGCTATTTGACCGCCGAGCCAGCGCCATCACCCGCCATCACCTCTACTGGTACGCTGACGACCACCGCAACGCCTTCCAATACCGCCCCGGCTTCACCGGCCTCCGTGGCCGGGTCAACCCCGCTGCCTCGGGCCGAAGAAGCAATCTGGCTAACTGCCCGCTCCTGGCAAATCCTGGGCGGCTACCCAAACGCTCTCGCCTTTTTTCAACAGTTGATTGACGAGTACCCAACCAGTTCCAATTGGGGCCAGGCGCATCTGGAGATGGGCAATGTATTGATTGACCAGGACAGTATCAGTCAAGCCAAAGAAATCTTTCGCCGTTTTGCCGCCGAAAACCCCGATCACCTCCTGGCCCCCCAAGCTCTGTGGCGGGCGGCTCGCCTGGAACTGGACGGCGATTTGCTGGCCGAAGCCCATACCAGCCTGGTTGCCCTGGCGCAAACCTATCCCCACAGCGACTACGCCGACGACGCCCTTTATTGGGCCGGACAGGCTTCCTTTAAACTGGGCAATTATGACCAGGCCATCGAGACCTGGGCCGAATTGGCCCACAACTATCCCGATAGCGACCTTTTTAGTTTTGCCAGCTACTGGCAGGCCAAAACGCTTCTCCGGCTGGGTCGAGACGACGAGGCCAATGAGATATTGACGTCACTTTCCCGCCGCACCCTGGACTACTACGGCTTGCGCGCCCGCGACCTTCTGAATAGCCCGGTTGCCGAAGGAGGCGACTCATTAGTGCTACCCGGCTCGACAGAATTGGCTACCGAACAGGCCGAGGCTGAAGTTTGGTTGAACCAATGGCTAGATTTGCCCCATACGGAAAATCTATCGGCCATCAATGGCCAAATTCAAAACGATTCCGCTTTTCAGCTTGGTCGGGCTTTGCTCAACATTGGTTTGCGCGAAGAAGCCTTGCTTGAATTTGAAACCGTCAAAGAGCACTGGTGGGACGATGCCCTGGCCATGTATCAACTCTCCCTATATTTTCGGGAGCAGGGATTGGGGCGCTTGAGCATTGTCACGGCTGGCCGGTTGATTTTTCTCTCTCCGGCCAGGGTCCCCGAGGATACCCCTATTTTTATCCAGCGTCTGTTCTACCCTATTTTTTTTGAGGACGTTATTTTGGCCGAAGCTGAAGCTTACCAACTGGACCCCACCCTGCTCCTGGCCATAATCCGTCAAGAGAGTCTTTTTGAGCCATCAGCCCATTCCCCGGCCGACGCCCGTGGTTTGATGCAGGTAATACCCACCACCGGCGAGTATGTGGCCGAGCGCGGTGGTTTTGCCAATTTCGATCCGGCCCAACTGTGGTTGCCTTATCAGAATGTCAAACTGGGGGCCTGGTACATCAAGCAGCAATTGGAGATTTTTGATGATAATCACTTTGCTGCCCTGGTTGCCTATAATGCCGGGCCAGGCAATGTGTTGGAGTGGGTCAAAACATCAGATGATCTGGACATCTTCGTCGAGTCGATCCCTTTTTGGGAATCACGACTCTATATCAGAAATGTCTACGTCAACCTGGCCGGTTATCGTCGTCTTTACCGCATAATGCCCGTAACCCGATAGTCCCGACATCTTATTGTCGTATCCTTTTCAGTTATGGTATAATGGATTAGCCGTAATTCGCGCCTCTGGCAATTCAACCACACTTATCGGGTGAGAATTTACTCTCAGAAAAAAGTCATTCAAAGATTTTATGCCTTTTCTGAACAACCATAGGATTATCGAGCGTGTTTGAACTTTTAGGTAGTCTGGCAGCAGGGTTGGCTTATTACCTATTTATATTTTTCGCCATCGAAGCGGGCTTACTCATTGCCTGGGGACAGTACCAGCGTGGCGAATCCTTACGAGCATACCGGTTGACGTATGCGTATGCCGGCCTGACGGTTTTGCAGGTAATGTTTATTCTTTGGACCGGCATTGGCAGCGTTTCGCTCTCTTTTGATCAAGTTTGGGTGCCCCCGTTTGAACGGGTGGTTGCTATTGCCAGTTTAGGACTATTACTGTGGGGATTTACCCCTCTCTTTCGAGAAAAGGGCTTTGTGGGTACGACAGTATTGGCCCTAAATATTACTTTTGCCCTCATTTTCTATTTTCTGGCTGTGTTCACCTGGCCCCGCGAGTTTGCCCCCGGGCAAATGCTTGATTTCAACCAGAGCCGTTGGGAAATTTTCTTTGTAGTCTGGCAAGTTATTCTGGCGCTGTTTGGCGTGGTCAACTGCGCCATGAGGCTAGACGAGGAGCGTTCGTTTGCCCTCTTCAGTTTCGGCGCGCTTTTTGTAGGCTATGTGTTACATTTTTTTACTATTTTTACCTCAAGCTACGCCAATCCCAATCTGCCGATTTTGGTGCGTTTGACGGCCATGATGGCCTTTCCGATTTTTGCCATTGCCATCTATCGCGGCACGATCCAATCGCTCAGCGCTCGCAGCCAGGAATTGGAGAGCCTGAGCGAGGTGTCGCTTGATCAGGTAAAAGGGCTGATTAATCTATTTGAAGCGGCCCGACAAATCAGCTCGTCGCTCGACCTGTCGGAGGTGTTGGATGAGGCCGCTAAAAGCGTCGCCATTGCGATTGAGGCCGACCAGTGCGCCATTGCGCTGCCCGAAGATGGCAGCGACATATCCCAATTACGGTTGGTGTCTATCTATAATCCCAGCCGTCGGGGGCGGGGCGAGGCCGTCACTTTCCCCAGCAGCGAACAGCAATCCATTAAACATGCCCTGAAGCGAAAATACCAGGTGTACATTGACGAATATCAGGATAATCGCCAGATTCAACTGCTCTTTTCGCTCATGGGGGCCAACGATGTGGGACCGTTGCTGATCCAACCTTTATTGAACGAGAATGACCCTATTGGCGTATTGCTGCTGGGTAATGCGGTATCAAAACGAGATTTTAGCAACACCGAAAAGAAGCTTGTCAGAGCCTTGGCCGACCATATTGCCGTGTCTATTGCGCATGCCAGAGAGTATGCCAGCACTTCTTCCAAAGCTCAACAATTGTCCTGGACGCTCCGCAATCAGGAATTGGAAACGGGCAAACGTCAGGCCGCGATGGAAACGGAATTGAAAAAGAGCCGGGAAGAGGTGGCCCTGTTTGCCCAACGCCTGTACGAGTATGAAACCGCGGAAAAGGCCAACAAGGAAGCCCTGGCCCAAGCCCGGGATCGATTGACCAAGTTAGAAAAGACAATCGAACTGGCCAAAGCAGAAGTCGAGAAATCGAAGCAGAAAGACAAACGGATTGAGGGCTTATTATCTGAAACCGAAGAGCACAAAAAACGATTGGCCGACTTTGAGGCCGAAAAACAAAGCCTGTTAGAAAAAATCGAACAATTAGAGCAGGAGACGGCCGAGATTGATCGTCTCAATGAAGCACTGCAAACCAGCAACGTGAGAGCCCGCAAATTGGCTCGGGCACTAAAGCAGGCTCGTTCCCATCCCCCGCAGGTGGTGCCGGTGCCGACCGGTCTCTCCAGGGCTGAAGTCAGCACTGAGCTTGAAAATTTAAGTTGCGGCGTAATTATTGGCGATGCTGAGAATAAGATCAACCGGGTCAATGCGGCGGCCACTCAAATGCTTTTACAGCGAGACACGAATCTGGTTGGTAAAGAGTTGACCCATATTTGTGACGACGAACGTTGGCAACAGGCGGTTAAGCAACTCAAGACCTCCGATGAGCCGATGGTTACAACTACCTTCAAAATAAACAACAATGTTTTGCGGGCCACAATCAGTCCCATGGTTTCCTCCGATGGAGAGGCCAAAGAAGGCACGGTGACCATTGTTTACGATATAACTGCCGAGGCCGAAAGCCAGCAGGCCAGAGATGAATTTGTTGCCTCGCTATCTCAGGAACTGCGTACCCCCATGACGTCGATCACCGGTTATACCGACTTGCTGCTGGGTGAGTCGGTGGGTATTATCGGCGAAATGCAGCGCAAATTCTTGCAGCGGATCAAGGCCAACATCGAACGGATGGGCAGCATGCTCAATGATTTAATCGGCGTGACCGCTATTGATGCTGGTCAACTGGAAATTCGTCCCACCGTAGTGGATATGGCCGAGGTTATTGAAGATACCATTATTAGCGCCCGGGCCCAGTTGGAAGAAAATGAAATCACTCTCAATCTGAATTTACCTGAAGGAATGCCCCCGGTAGAGGCCGACCCGGAGTCGGTGCGCCAGATTTTGGCCAATTTGTTGAGCAATGCTATCAAATGCACGCCGGTTGGCGGTACCCTTGAAATATTGGCGGCCATTCATACCGAAGGCGGCGAAAACAGTGAAGACGAGACGCAATTCTTGCGGGTATCGCTTCGCGACTCAGGGGGGGGCATTGCGGAAAAAGATCTGGCGCGGGTGTTTGAAAGATTCTATCGAGCTGAACGTCCTCTGATTCAGGGTTTGGGTGAAACTGGCGTGGGATTGGCCATTGTCAAATCTCTGGTTGAGGCTCACGGTGGGCGCGTATGGGTCGAAAGTGAAATGGGCGAAGGTTCCACCTTCCACTTTCTTTTACCCATTAGCGACCACTTTGATGATCCCTGGTTAGAAGTGGATATTCCACCCCTCGACCTTAATTCTGACCAGCCAGACCTACTTTAGGAACGAGGTAATACGTGGCTTCGCCAGAACTTCCTACAAGCGAAAGCAAGGCGCCGGTGTTAAAAAATCTTGCGCTAGGCGCCGGAGCGTTGGTTGTAGTTGCTCTGACGGTATTGGCGGCCGTTTTTTTAGCCATGCACGACATGTCTCCGGAACAATCGACCGCGGTCGCGGTCAGCACCCCCCCCACGGTTCTGCCGGTAGTTACTCCAACTCCAACCTCTCCAGCCTCTCCCACGTCTCCAGTTGTGGTTGCGGCTACCGACACTCCCACCGCCACCCCAATCCCCTCTGCCACCCCCCTGCCGCCGACAGAGAAACCAACCGATACCCCAACGATACCTACCGCCACCAGCACCGCCTTACCGCCGACTTCTACGGCTACGCCAACCCCGGAAATCCCTACCCCAACGCCTGAACCTCCCCCGCCGCCTCAACCTACCGCTAGCTGCCCTCCTCCAGCGGGCTGGGTATCTTACCAGGTCCAGGTGGGCGATACTTTGAACTCGCTGGGCGAAAGGACCAATACTACGGTGAACAACCTATATCAGGCGAATTGTTTGGATTCATTTACCATTCTGCCGGGACAGGTAATCTATTTACCCTTTATCCCGCCCACTCCCACCGTCACCAACACGCCAACCCCCGTAACCCCCACCCCAACCCCAACTCGCACCGGCACGCCTACGGCCACGCCCTATCCCCCTGAGATTTTTGGTAACGAACCCACTTCGGGCACGAACGCGAATGAAGTGGTACTGGCCGTATTGGGCCGGTATTTCCAACCCCACGAAACTGGCTTCAGAGTTGAACTGAGGCTTGGAACGGAAAAAATGCCGCTTGCTCTGGGCGAGCTAAAAACGAGTTCCGGTTTTGAGGCGCTTGTACCGATAGGTCTGCCGCCCGGCACCTACGATTTGTGGGTCATCAACCCCGACGACCAGTTCGACACCCGGCGGTCAGCCTATACCTCCCTTGCCGCCTCGCCATAACGGTTTGTGCTGCCGCCACCTGGTTGTATAGCCGGTATCATAGTATTATAGAAAAAAGAGACAATCTCAAGATTGTCTCTTTCTGGTTGAGCGTATTCTGATCCATATTACGGAAGTATTTCAATGGCATCCACTTCGGTATCCTGCCCGATCGGGGTTACAGACGTAAGGCGAACATAACCATACGTACCAACTAGCAATGGCCCGGCGGGTGGATTATCCACATCAATGGCAATCCCGGTGATCGGATAACTTGGAGGTCCATAGAGGGGTGGGTTGTTCATGGGAATGTTTTGGTCGTTGGGCTCGGGCGGACCGTAACCAGCCTGCCCAATATTGGTGTTGGTATCGAGAACGGCATTGCCCCAATAAAAAACTTCATACCAGGTAATCATATCGGTAGAAATTTCAATTTGCACCCTGTCCAGGGCAATGATACCTGGCGGGGGTGGGGGGCTTTCTCGCTCGTAAAAAACCAGATCAAAATCCAGATTACCATCGACAACAATCGGGGTGGCTCCTAGATCAATGATAACGTTTGTGCCGGAGGGCAGAGCTGTCCACCGGCAATCCGGTGGACCCACATCTACAGGGCGGACACCGGAAGGTTGACCATCACAAACCCCCGCTCCCGGATCGTCATCGGTAATGGTTAGCGTGGCCGGATTCGGGGTACCCAGGGTTGCGCTCACTGGATTGCTCAAGGTTATGGTCAGGTTTTCGTTCCCTTCCTCGCCTGAATCATTAATAATGGTGATGGTAAAGGTGCCCGTAGTAATGCCCGGCGTAAAGGTTAAAACCCCGGTGGTTGAAACATAATCACTACCAGCAATGGCGTCAACGGCTGGGCCGTTGCTGGTGGCGTAGGTTACCGTTACCGTAAATTCTGACACAGCACTGAGGGTGGTAGTGATAACTGCAACCCCTTCGTCCTCACGCACATTATAATTTGGATCACTGAATTGAACCGCAGGTAACGGATCATCATTGACAATGGTCAGGGTGGCCGGATTGGTACCGATGATAGCGTTGCTGGCATTGGAGAGGCTAAGCACTACAGTTTCATCAAGCTCAAAAAGGGCGTCATCGGTAATTGTTACGGTAAAGGTCAAGGTATCCTGGCCCGGCGAAAAGCCCAAGGTGCCGTTGGTATCGGCGTAATCGCTGCCGCTGATGGCCGTGCCGGCGCTGGTGGCATAATCTACACTGACCGTCAGAGGGGAAACGGCGCTCAGGGTGACGGTAATTACCGCCGGGCCTGCGTTTTCGTCAACAACATAGGTATCACTGCTGAACTGCACGGTCGGCTGGTCGTCATTGATTATCGTTATCGTGGCCGGGTTGGGCGTGCCGAGCGTGGCATTGGTAGGGTTGCTCAAGATCACGTTGAAGGTTTCGTCCAGTTCGGGTTGGATGTCGCCAATGATGGTCACATCAAAAGTTCGAGAAGTTTGGCCGGGGGCAAAGGTAAGTGTATTGGCGGTAAAAATGTAATCGGCCCCGGCGACGGCAGTAACATTATTGGTGGTATAGTTTACCGTTATGGTTTGCCCCCAAACTTTACTGAGAACCACCATAATTGTCACCACACCATTAACATCGCCTTCGACTGCGGTGTAATTGACCGCGCTAAAGGCAATGGCGGGAGGGGGGATGGGAGTGCTTGTCGGCGGCTGAGAGGTCGGCGTGTCGGGTATGGAAGTGGGAGGAACGGTGGTTGGCGTGGGCGGAACGGGCGTCGGGGTAAGAGCAGGCAAAGTAGGCGATGGCGCTACCGAGGTGGAGGTAGGAAAAGCCGGAGGCGGCGGCACGGGAGTGGCATTCGGTGTTGGGGGGGCTGAAGTTGGCGGAGAGGGCGGAGAGGTTGGGGTTGGCGTTGGGCTTGGCGTGGGGGAAAGAGTTGGGGTTGGCGGTACCGGCGCAGGCGTTGGCGTCCAACTGGGGACGGCATTAGGTAATAAGGCAATCTCTCCTACCACGCCCAGAGCTTGGGGGGATAGCTGCAAAGCCAATTCGTCACCGGCAACCTCGGTGGCAATTCCTTGAAGATCCAAGGGGGCAGCAGCAATGGCTAGATTGCCGCCGTAGTCGGCCATTCTTGTCGAAAGCATGCTGGCCGGAATGCGATCTTGGGCAATGGAGAGCAAAGCGCTCTGCGCCGAACAGAAGATACAGCCAAAACTCAGCAAGAGAAAGATGAGCGCCCATAAAATTTTGCGCCACTCATCGTTCTCATCCTTGTTCTTTTTTTTCTCCACTTCTATTTCAGATTCAGAGGGGTATGTTTCTAAGGTCATTTGACAAGGCTCGACAATCTGATAGCCACACCTTCTCTATTCACATGTCTGGCTCGACGGATAAAGGATACGAATTCACCCCAACAATTCAGGTTATTTTAAGCTTTGGCCCGTTGATCAAAGAAATTGTTGCTGCGGCCCATTCCTATTCAAGATTCGACAACCTTTACAAAATCTTCCGCCAATTCAGCCGGGGTCTGCGCCATCACCGGCAGGGTAAAGCTAAACGTGCTGCCCTGGTGGAGTTGGCTTTCTTCAAGCCACATCTTACCCCCATGAGCCTCGATAATTGCCCGGCTCATATATAATCCCAGGCCCGCCCCACTGACCTCGAAGGTGCTTTCCTCATGAATAGCTCTGAAGAAACGGGTAAAAAGAAACCGTTGATCTTCTTCGGAAATTCCCACGCCAGTATCTTTCACGTCGACCCGCACATTACCATTATCTTGTTTTAACCAAATTTCAACTGTACCCCCCGGTCGAGTATAATTGTAGGCATTACTCAGTATATTGTGCATTACCTGGCCCAACCTCTCCTCATCGCCCTCGATCCAGATGGGGGTGTTGGGCAAGTGAACCCTCAAGCGCAGTTCTTTTTCTTCCATTTGAGCAGACCATTGTCCGGCCTCTGTCTCGATGATGTCAATCAGGTTTTCTCGCTCCTGATCAATGCCCAACGTTCCGGCGTCAATTTGCGACAAATCCAGCATCTGCTGGATAATGTTTAACAAATCGGTCACATTCTGGTCTATGGCGTCGATAAAACTCAATTCCCGCTCAGTCAGTTTATCGGCCGTCAGCATTTTTAACAGGTCGTTGTAACCTTTAATGGCTGTCGGTGGTGTTCTGAGTTCGTGCGACATGCTGGTGATAAAATCATCCTTCAGCCGCTCGGCTTCAACTTCACGGGTAATGTCACGCAGCACCACTACCGAACCAAGTTGTTCGCCATCCAGGGTAACGACCGGTGCGGAGAGAGCGCTCAACACGCGCCGCTCCATCTCAAAACGCCGGGACTCGTGAAATTCAAGTCCGGTGAGGCGTGTCAATAATTGAGCCGACTGGCCTTCACTTTGTTCTGAACTGGCCTCCCCTATCTCTTCCTGGGATTGAGGGTGGATAAGATTGCCGCCTATGGCCGCCAGAATCTCCTCGGCGGCCGGATTGGTGGTGATAATATTACCTTCCAGGTCTTGCACAATCACGCCGTCGGCAATACTGTTGAGGATAGCCGTCAACTTACTGGCTTCTTCCCTTAAGGCCGCGGTTTTCTTTTGCAGTTCAGCGGTCATCTCATCAAAGGTGCTGGCCAGAATACCGATTTCATCATCTTGCTTGAGGCCGGTTCTCTGATCGAGATTACCTTTGGCAATATCCTGAGCAGTATGGGCCAGGCGGACAACCGGCCCGGTAATCCGTTGCGAAATAAGGTAACCAATCACCAGTACCGCAATCACCCCGCCGGTAAAGATAAACGACAACCACAAACGGCTGGTATTGTTGGTATCGGTGATAAAATTGGTGGGGAGAGCGACCGAATATACGCCGTACACTCGGTTTCGCAACATAAATGGGGCATAAGCCAGTCGATAATTCTTCCCGCGCGTCTCTACATCCTGTCCTGTCCCCTCCGTGACTCCTTCTATATCATCAAGAAGGGTTACGTCTTTACCCAATTTAACGATCTTTTGAAACAGGTCCGGGGTAAAATCTTGAAATACCTCTGCCGCTTCAACTCGATCCAACACCAGGGTGGTCATAACTACCTGACCCTGCTCATTGAACAGGGTGACATCAGCCAGGGCCAATTCGCGAATCAATTCGACTTCATGTTTAAGATAGGTGCCAACTAGAACAGCGCCAACCGTCCCCTCGGCGGTCCTGATTGGCCCAATGGTATAGATGATCAATTCATTTGAATTGGGATCTTGGGCAATTTGAACCTCTTTGAGATCGCCTTCGGGATCAGACAAAACGTTGGCCACAGCCCACCAGTTAAAAAAGTCTGCCCCGCTCCCACGATCGGTTTGCGCGGGTGAACCGGGCACGGCAAATTGTCGCTGCAAGCGCAGCACTTCTTTGCCCTGAGTGTCAACCAGCAATACACTGTCGATGTTTTTGTTGTTGGCAATAAGCGGGGAAACCAGGCGGTCAAGCTGTTCAAAATCCCGGTCTATCAGCGCCTGAGATACGCCGATGGTGTTGGCCACCGCCCGTTCCACTTCCAGACGCAACTCTTCTCGATGAACGATTTCATCGCTGACAATCCGCCCGGAATCCAACAGCTGATTTCTGAATCGTTCTTCAACACTCCCCGCAACCAGTTGGGTAACCACAAAGGTTCCAAAAGCGGCCAGGACAAGGGTTAACAGGGCATACGGAATGATGATTCGATTACGAATACTGGACGAAAAAAATTTTGGTCCGGCGCGCAGCCACCGGTTTGAAGTTTTCATGGCCTCAACTAAATACCTGAAAATCCGAAAGCTGGTAATGTTTCGGGTTTGTTTCTCTCCGAGATACGCTGCATTTACTGTTTACCGGCTTATGGTATAATGCTTTTTGGGAGTACATTTGTCAATCAATTATGTACAGCTTAGATGATACCATAGCTGCTATTGCCACGTCAATAGGCCAAAGTGGTATAGGCATTGTTAAGATTAGCGGCCCTCAGGCTCAGGCCATTGGTCAAAAACTCTTTCGTTCCGCCCGGGGTAGGAACAATTTGCAGCCCTACCGCCTGCATTACGGCCAAATTATTGATCCCACCTCCCAAGTTACCATCGACGAGGCTTTGATTGTTTATATGCCCCGGCCACACAGTTATACCCGCCAGGATGTGATTGAGATTCAGGCTCACGGCGGGATTGTCCCCCTGCGGCGAATTTTAGAACTCACCTTCAGCCTGGGCGCTCGACCGGCCGAAGCCGGTGAGATGACCCTGCGGGCTTTTCTCAACGGGCGGTTAGACCTGGCCCAGGCCGAAGCCGTGCTGGACATCATCGAAGCTAAAACCGATGCCGCTTTGCGTGTAGCCACGGAGCAACTGGGCGGTTCGTTATCGGCGCAGGTGGCCGGGGTGCGGCTGGCGCTATTAGACACATTGGCCTTTCTGGAAGCCAGCATTGATTTTGTGGAAGACGAGATACCTTTGCAAGATGTGGTTAGCCCGCTGACGGAGGTTACCAGCCATCTGGAAAAGTTGTTGCGCAACGCGGACAGCGGCATGATTTACCGCCAGGGAGTGCGGGCGGCAATTGTGGGCCGGCCGAACGTGGGCAAGAGCAGTCTGCTTAACGCCCTGCTCCGTGGCGACCGGGCGATTGTTACCAATATCCCCGGCACAACCCGCGACACGCTGGAAGAAACGGCCAACGTGGGGGGCGTTCCAGTGGTACTGGTCGATACGGCTGGCATCCGGGCTATACCCTTGGACGAGGTGGAGCGCATTGGGGTGGAACGGAGCGAGGCAGCCCTGGCCCGCGCCGACATTGCCCTGATGGTGGTTGACGGAAGTTGCCCCCTGGAAAACGGCGATTGGGAAATTGAAGTCCTGGTACGAGGGAAACCGGCGCTGCTGATTATCAACAAGAACGACCTGTTAGTGACGCCGGACGTTGACCTTCCGGCTGATTTTTTGCCGAGTGTCCCCCGCATTCGCATTTCGGCCTTAAATAATGAAGGTATCGACCTCCTGGAAGCAGCCATCATCGATTTGGTGATGGGCGGCAAGGTTACCCTGGCCGACACGCCGTTGGTGAGCAATCCCCGGCACAAGGCTTTGTTGCAACGCGCCCTGGAGCATAGCCGGGCGGCAATTATCGCCCAACAGGAGGGCCTTTCCCCTGACCTGGTTTCGATTGACGTGCGCGAGGCGGTTGAAGCCCTGGGCGAAATTACCGGTGAAACCGTTACCGAGGATTTGTTGGACACAATTTTTGGTAAGTTTTGTATTGGGAAATAACGTTAAAGTCTGGCCAGGCTGCTCAGGGCCAGCCGGACCCTCTCTTCAACGCTGTCGTGGCGCGCTTCCGGGGGAAGTTGTTGCAGCGCGGCCTGGGCTTCAACCACACTGTAGCCCAGGGTGGTCAGGGCAGCAATGACCTCAGCATCACTGTCGCTGATGGGGACGGCGGTTGTAAAGATGTCTTCCAGGCCAATTTTATCCCGCAGTTGAAAGACGATTTGTTTGGCCTTTTTGGGGCCGATGCCCGGCACCCGGGCCAGCAACGCCGCCTCTTCCCGGGCAATGGCCTGGCGCAGGGTTTCGGCGGGAATGTGGGATAAAATGGCCAGGGCCATTTTGGGGCCGATCCCCTGGACTTTGAGCAAGGTCCGGAATAAATCCAGTTCTTCTTTATCGGCAAAGCCAAAGAGGGTCAATTCCTGCTCGCGCACGTGGAGATGGGTAAAGAGTTGAGTTTTTACGCCCACCTCCAAAATGTCTAGCAGTGTTGCCGTCGCCAGCACGTGAAACCCCACGCCGCCAACCTCAATTAAAACTGCACCTTCCTCTTTGTCGATAATTTCGCCGCGCAAGGAGCCGATCATTCATCCTCCAATAATCGCAACCGGGCCGAGTGTAAATGGCAGATGGCCACGGCCAGGGCGTCGGCGGCGTCATCCGGGCGGGGAATATCCTTGAGCGACAGGAGCAGCCGGACCATCTGTTGCATTTGCTGTTTATCGGCGCCGCCGTGGCCGGTGATGGCCTGTTTTACTTCCAAAGGTTTGTATTCTACAATAGATAACCCGGCGTTGGCCAGGGCCAGCATGGCGGCGCCCCGGCCATGCCCCACCGCTAAAGCAGTTTTGGCATTTTTGCTAAAAAATAACTCTTCAATGGCCGCGGTGTCGGGCTGCCACTGGCCAATCAGTTGGGTTAGCTCCCGGTAGATAATTTGCAATCGTTGGGGAAGCGGTGTGCCGGCCGCCGTGGTGACCACGCCGCAGGCAACCATTGCCAGCTCATCCCCGCTTTCTTCGACCACGCCCCAGCCGGTGATGGCCGTGCCGGGGTCGACGCCCATCACGCGCACCATCAGGCTGCCGCCAATTCCGCCAGGGTGGCCTCGCTGAGGTGCAGCCCAGAGTAAACCTGCTGGATGTCGTCAAGCTCTTCCAGCGCTTCAATCACGCCCATCACCTGTTCCGTGTTCTTCCGATCCAACTCGATCTCGTTTTTGGGGATTGGGGCCAATTCGGCCTCAGCAATTTGCAGGCCATGGTCGGCCAGAACCCCGGCAACCGCGTGAAGCTGGTCGGGCAGGGTATAAATCTCAATTATCTCGTCGCCAACGTCCACATCATCGGCCCCGGCTTCAACCGCGAGCATAAAAATTTCGTCGGGGTCCTGGTCGTCACGCTCAATGCTGAGATAACCTTTGGTCTCAAACATCCAACTGACCGCACCGGCCTCGGCCAAGTTGCCGCCATGCCGGTTGAAAACGCGGCGCACCTCGGCCAGGGTGCGGTTGCGATTATCGGTGAGACACTTGATCAAAATGGGAATACCGTGGGGGCCGTAGGCTTCATACACAATCTCTTCCAGCTCCCCGCCTTCTAACTCGCCCGTGCCTTTTTTGATGGCCCGTTCGATGTTATCCTTGGGCATGTTGGCCCCCCGCGCTTTTTCAATAGCGGTGCGGAGCGTGGGATTTGAGTCGGGGTCACCGCTATGGCGGGCGGCAATGGTAATATCGCGGGCCAACCGGGTAAAAATTTTGCCGCGTTTGGCATCTTCCGCGCCTTTTTTGCGTTTAATAGTACTCCATTTGCTATGGCCAGACATATCACACCTCGTTTGCGGCGATATTGTTCATTTTTTAGGGTATTGTCTCAATTCCACAAATAGGGACGAATTCATATATTTACTCGGTAGGGACAGAATATTATTCTGTCCCTACCCCAAAATATTGAGAGGATACTTTTTAGTTTGTACCCGACATTATATCATCAAGACCAGAAACGTGCCAGAGAATGGGGTTTGAACACATCCTCTGAAAATGAGTATTTTCCCAAAATAGACGCCCCTGCTATGATATAGCCAGTTTTGCCAAGACGATTGGAGACAAGTGTTCTTATGAACATTCTACCCGAAATATTACGCGCCGAAGCGCGCATTCGGCCCTACATCCGCGAGACCATTTTGGAACATTCGCCCTATCTCAGCCAATTGGGCGGGGCGAATGTCTTCTGCAAATTGGAAAACCTGCAATACACCGGTTCGTTCAAAGCCCGCGGCGCCATGAACAAGGTCCTGTCGCTGACCGCCGAGGAACGCGCCCGGGGCGTGGTCACCGCCTCGACCGGCAATCACGGGGCGGCAGTGGCCCGCAGTGTGCGGCAAGTCAACACGTCGGGGATTGTGTTTGTGCCAAAAGACGCCAGCCCGGCCAAAGTTCAGGCCATCGAGCGACTGGGCGCTGAAATGCGCTATCACGGTAGCGACTGTGTGGATGCCGAAATCTACGCCCGGCAGTACGCCGCTCAAAACGGCCAGACTTATGTGCCGCCATATAACGACCCGCAGGTGGTCGGCGGGCAGGGGACGATTGGAGTGGAATTGACCCGCCAACTTGACCAGATAGACGCGGTGTTTGTCTCTCTGGGTGGGGGGGGCTTGATCTCAGGCATTGCCGGTTATCTCAAAACCGTTCAGCCCAGGGTTCAAATCATCGGCTGCTCGCCGGAGAATTCGCCGGTGATGATCCGGTCGGTGCAGGCGGGCAAAATCTTGGATTTGCCCTCGTTGCCCACTCTGTCCGACGGCACGGCCGGAGGCGTCGAGGCAGATTCAATTACTTTCGAGTTGTGCCGTGATCTGGTTGATGAGTATGTCACGGTAACTGAAGTTGAGATCAAAGAAAGCCTGCGCCAGTTTATGGCGGTCCATTCGATGCTGATTGAGGGCGCCGCCGCCGTAGCGATTGCTTCGTATCTAAAAATGAGGGGGGGATTGGCTGGCAAAAATGTGGTGGTGGTCATCTGCGGCGGGAACATTGACCTGGAAACTCTGAAGGAGATTCTCTGAATAAAAAATGGGCGAGGCAACTCGGATTGGATGTGCTTTTAGAAAGACAAGTTGCTTGCCGAGTTGCCTCGCCCCTGCCAACTAAATTTCTTCAGCCACATCCTTTTTAAATTCCTCATAACCCGCCTCGTCCTGCTCTTCTTGCCACAACACCTCGCGCGGCCTGCTGCCCTCTGCCGGGCCGATAACGCCCTCTTCTTCCAACTGGTCCATCAGTCGGGAGGCGCGGGGATAGCCGATGCCCAGCCGTCGCTGCAACAGGCTGGTTGAAACGCGTCCTGATTCTACCACCAGTTTGATGGCTTCCTCTAACATGTCGTCTTTGTTGGCTTCTTCCAAAATGTCGGCCCACGGCAACTTGGGTTGTGCCTCATCGACATCGTCCTCACGGCCCCGATTGGCCGGGGTTGGGGTGACGCTGGCGGCCTGCCAGTATTTGACCAGGTTGTGGATTTCGGCATCCGACACAAAGCAGCCTTGCAGGCGGGCCAGTTTGGGGGAGTCGGTGGCCATGTAGAGCATGTCGCCGCGTCCCAACAATCGTTCCGCGCCGGGGGTATCCAGAATGACCCGCGAGTCGATCTGGCTGGTTACGGCAAAGGCAAGGCGGGTAGGGAAGTTGGCCTTGATCAGGCCGGTCACCACGTCAACCGATGGCCGTTGCGTGGCAATAACCAGATGAATGCCGGTGGCCCGGGCCATCTGGGCAATCCGGCAAATGT
>JAFGNV010000007.1 GCA_016926805.1 Anaerolineae bacterium | reverse complement strand
CGCAAAAAACCCTACAAAACCGCCAATTTAAGGTATTTATGTTAACTAAATTCGACTTATGTTAATACAACTTAGCGGAAACTAAAGTTCATAGGAGTTAAAGATGAATCAAAACGATATCCCCCAAGCAATTAAGAACGGAAAGACCATTCTTGGCATTGAGTTCGGCTCAACGCGCATCAAGGCGGTGTTGATCGGTGAGGATCATACGCCGATCGCATCGGGCAGCTATGCGTGGGAAAACCAGTACGAAAACGGCATCTGGACCTACAGTCTTGAAGATATTTGGACAGGCTTGCAGGAAAGCTACCGGCAGCTTACCAACGAGGTTCTTAAGAATTACAACGTCCCGCTCCAAACCGTTGGAGCGATCGGTTTCAGCGGCATGATGCACGGCTATATGCCCTTTGATCAGGGCGAAAATTTACTCGTCCCGTTTCGGACATGGAGAAACACCATAACCGGACAGGCAGCTCAGGAACTCACGGAGCTATTCCAATTCAATATTCCCCAACGTTGGAGTATTGCCCACCTCCATCAGGCGATATTGAACCAGGAATCCCATATCAATGATATCGGCTATCTAACAACGCTGGCCGGCTATGTCCATTGGAAACTGACGGGGCAAAAGGTGTTGGGCATTGGCGAAGCATCGGGCGTGTTCCCTATCGATAGCCGGACCAACGACTACGATGCGGGCAAGATCAAGCTGTTCAACGAGCGGCTTGCAGCAGAAAACGTCTCGTGGAAGCTCCAAGACATCCTGCCCAAAGTCCTTGTCGCCGGAGACGCCGCCGGCATTCTGACCGAAGAGGGCGCAAAATTGCTCGATCCCACGGGGCAGTTACAGGCGGGAATTCCGCTCTGTCCGCCGGAGGGCGACGCCGGCACCGGCATGGTGGCAACGAATAGCGTTGGCGAGCGAACGGGCAATGTATCCGCCGGAACATCGGTTTTTGCCATGATCGTTTTGGAGCAGCCGCTGTCAAAGCTCTATCCCGAGATTGACATGGTGACAACGCCCGCAGGCAAGCCGGTGGCTATGGTTCATAGCAATAACTGCACCTCCGATCTCAATGCCTGGGTTGAGCTGTTCCAGGAATTCACGCAGGCGCTGGGGGTGGAGATGAGCGAATCCAGGCTATTTGAAATGCTGTATACCAAGGCGCTCGCCGGCGATGCGGATGGCGGCGGGCTGCTCGCTTACAATTACCTTTCGGGTGAGCATATCACGCACCTTGAAGCGGGGCGTCCCCTGTTCGTTCGCACACCCGAAAGCCGCTTCACGCTGGCGAATTTTATGCGGGTTCATCTGTTTGCGGCGCTCGGCGCATTGAAGATTGGGTTGCACATCTTTGAACAGGAGCAGGTTAAGATTGATCAAATTCTCGGTCATGGCGGCTTCTTCAAGACACCGGAAGTGGGTCAAAAGATCATGGCCGCGGCGATGAATGTCCCCATTTCCGTCATGAAGAGCGCCGGCGAGGGCGGCGCATGGGGGATTGCCCTGCTGGCCGCCTATATGCTCCATAAGTCACCCAATGAACCCCTGGAAACCTACCTCTCCAACAAAGTCTTTGCCGGAGAACAAGGCACGACAATCGCGCCCGATCCGGCGGATGTAGACGGCTTTACCGCGTTCATGGAGCGCTACAAAAAGGGACTCATCATCGAACGAGCCGCTGTGGATGTATTGTAATGAAGAAGTATGGAGTAGGAAGTAGGAAGTAAGGGTTTTCCTCTTTCCCCTACTTCTTACTCCCTTAGTCTTTTCAGGAGAAAGTTTATGCTCGAAGCATTACGTGAAAAAGTGTGCGACCTCCACATGGAGTTGCCCAAAAACGATCTGGTCAAATGGACCGGCGGGAACGTCAGCGCCCGCGATCTCAAAACAGGCTACGTGGTTATCAAACCCTCTGGCTTGCGCTACGAAGTCATGAAGCCGGAGCACATGGTTGTCGTAGACCTGGAGGGCAATATTATCGAGGGCGATCTCAAGTATTCCTCCGACACGGCCAGCCACCTTTACATCTACCGGCACCGGCCTGATGTCAACGGCGTGGTGCACACCCATTCGCCCTACGCCACGGCGTTTGCCGCGGTAAACAGACCCATCCCCGTGTATCTCACCGCCATCGGTGACGAGTTTGGTGGCCCCATTCCGGTGGGTAGTTTTGCCCTCATCGGCGGGGAGGATATTGGCAAAATCGTGGTTGAGGAAATTGGCGACTCGCCAGCCATTCTGTTGAAAAATCATGGCGTCTTTACCATTGGCCCCACGGCAGAAAAAGCCGTCAAAGCCGCAGTGATGACCGAGGATGTGGCCAAAACGGTCTGGCTGGCTCTGCAAATTGGCCAGCCGGACGAGATTGATCCCGAAGATGTGAAAAAATTGCATCATCGGTATACCAACGTTTACGGTCAATAAAGAAAATGGGGAATAAGGAAAAGGTTACCCCATGCCAAAAATAGCCTTTATCGGCGCCGGGAGCATTGTTTTTACCCGCAATCTGTGCAGCGACATTTTGCTGACCCCGGCCTTGCAGGACAGTGTCATTTCTCTGATGGATATTGACCCGGAACGGCTGGCCCTGGCCCAAAAATTGGTCCAGGCCATCATCGATTACCGGGGTTTGAAGGCCCGTGTTGAGGCCACCATCGATCGCAAGCGGGCGGCCAGCGGAGCCGATTACGTCATCACCACCTTCCAACAAGGCGGGCTAGATGCCTACAAATTAGATATTGAGATTCCGCAAAAATACGGAGTAGAACAATGCGTGGGCGACACGCTGGGACCGGGCGGGGTGTTCCGGGGACTGCGCACTGCGCCGATACTGCTTGGCCTGTGCCAAGAGCTGGACGAGGTGGCGCCAGACGCCCTGCTCATCAATTACGTCAATCCGATGGCCACCAATTGCTGGTTTGTAGATCGGGCTACCGGACGTCCGCACGTGGGCTATTGTCACAGTGTACAGGGCACCAGCGAAATGCTGGCCAGGTGGATTAACGTGCCTTACAACGAGGTTGTCTTCCGCTGTGCCGGGATCAACCACCAGGCCTTTTTCCTGGAATTTCGGCAGGGCAAAAAAGACCTGTATCCCCTGCTCTGGCAAGCCATTCAAGACGAAAAAATCGAGGCCCAAGAGCCGGTGCGGATTGAGTTGATGAAATACTTTGGCTATTTTGTCACCGAGTCCAGCGGCCACGCCAGCGAATACGTGCCGTACCTGCGCAAAAGCCCCAAAATGATCGAAGAAGAACTGGTGCCACGCTTTAAACCGGAACACAACGATTGGGACACCTATGAGGGCAGTCACTGGTTCGACTTTGGCCGGACCGGCGGCTACTTGCGCCACTGCCTCCAGCGAATTGACGAGTCCAGGGCTGAATATCAGGCCATGATTGCCGGTAAAACCCCGCCGCCTGCCGAGCGTGGTCACGAGTATGGTTCCTACACCATTGAGGCCATGGAAACCCACCAACCAACCCGGGTTAACGGCAACGTCCCCAATCGCGGCTTAATTCCCAATTTGCCCGAGGGCTGCTGTGTAGAAGTACCCTGTCTGGTTGACGGCAACGGCCTTCAACCCACCAAAATTGAAGATTACCCAGCCCAGTTGGCCGCCCTGAACCGCACCAACATCAACGTGCAAGAACTAATTGTCGAAGCCGCGATTACCGGCAATACCGATGCGGTTCGTCACGCCGTAATGTTGGACCCATTGACCGCAGCAGTTTGTACGTTACCCCAAATCCACGCTATGGTGGATGAACTACTGGCGGCGCAGGTCCAGTGGTTGCCGCAATTCAAAAAATAGGTTAAGATTATCGTTGACCAACTCAAATAAAACGTGATGCGTAACCCGCCCCTCTGATCACGGATCACGTTTCACTTTTACCTAACGGAGATAATTACAATGACCAAAATTACTTTTATCGGCGCCGGTAGCACCGTGTTTGCCAAGAATCTGATGGGCGACATTCTCAGTTATCCAGAACTGGCCAACGCCACCATCAGCCTGCACGATATTGACGAAAAGCGCTTGCAGGAGTCGGAGGTAGTGGCGCACTGGATTGCCGACAAATTACAGGTTGAGCCTACCTTTCAAGTGACCACCGACCGGCGGGC
Organism: Anaerolineae bacterium; assembly: GCA_016926805.1. Taxonomy (GTDB): domain Bacteria; phylum Chloroflexota; class Anaerolineae; order 4572-78; family J111; genus JAFGNV01. The sequence continues at coordinate 34,601 of JAFGNV010000007.1, read as the reverse complement.
TGCCCTGGACGGGGCCGATTACGCCATTGCCATGTTCCAGATTGGCGGCTACAAGCCCGGCACAGTGATTGACTTTGAAATCCCTAAAAAGTACGGCCTGCGACAGACCATTGCCGATACCCTGGGCATCGGGGGGATTATGCGCGCCTTGCGTACCATCCCCGTTCTGCTGGACATGTGCCGGGATATGGAAGAACTCTGCCCCAATGTCACCTTTTTGAATTACGTCAATCCTATGGCCATGCTCTGCTGGGCGGTCAATCGGGGCAGCAACATTAAAACCGTGGGATTGTGCCACAGCGTGCAAGGCACGGCCTGGGAATTATCCCGCGACATTGGTATTCCCTTTGAAGAAATCAATTACCTTTGCGCGGGCATCAACCACATGGCCTTTTATTTGAAATTTGAGCGCAACGGCGAGAACCTGCACCCTCTGGTTCAGAAAGTGATAGACGAAGGACGCGTGCCCGACGCTAATCGCGTCCGTTATGAGATGTTCAAACGCCTGGGGTATTTTGTGACTGAATCAAGCGAGCACTTCAGCGAATACACGCCCTGGTTCATCAAACGAGACCGGCCTGACCTGATTGAGAAATTCAATGTTCCCCTGGATGAATACCTGGGCCGCTGTGAAATACAGATAAAGGCCTGGGATTATGCTCAGGAAATCCAGGGCAACCCCGGCGCCTATTCCGAAGCGGAACTTCGCCGCCGCCTGGAAGGAATCACCGTCATGCCACGGGCCATCGAGTGGACAGTCGGCGCATTTAAGGAGATGGACACTATCACCCGCAGTCACGAATATGGCTCGGGCATCATCCACAGCCTTGAAACCGGCCAACCGGCCGTGGTTTATGGCAATGTGCCCAACACCGGCCTGATTGACAACCTGCCGCAAGGCTGCTGCGTCGAGGTGCCCTGCGTGGTTGACAAGAATGGCGTCCAGCCGACCAAGATTGGCTCCCTGCCGCCCCACTTGGCCGCCCTGATGCAAACCAACATCAATGTGCAGGCGCTAACTGTGGAAGCTGCCCTCACTCAAAAACGGGAACACATTTACCACGCGGCAATGCTCGATCCGCACACCGGCGCAGAACTGGATTTGGAACAAATCTGGCATCTGGTTGACGAACTGATTGAGGCGCATGGCAACTGGCTGCCGGAATATCATTAAAGTTAACCATAATTTACCCCTTCACGTCAAAAAGGTCTTCCCTAAATTGCGGAAGACCTTTTTGACTCCTTACGGAGATAAAGCAGAGGGCGTTTTCCACATCGCAGCAATCGTTTACTTTTGCACCTTACGGCGCAATTGTAACAATCATAACTTACAACTCAGACGTTGTCTGAACAACAACGCCCAACGCAGCTTGGCCCCGGCTTTGTTTAAAGTACATATTGAACGGCGTAGTAGTCTGAACAAAGCCAATGGCGAGGTTGCATCCCCATACTGCGCCCCCGTCAATTACTCAGCCCGCTTGAGAACCGGCAGTCCGTTCTTACTTTCGGCAATCTTAAAACCTGTAGGCACATTATCCAAAGCAGACTCGCGCTTGTCCTTGGCGAAATAGTAGATGGTTTGCGGGTTGCCGTTCTTCAGCGTCATGTCTTTGGAATGCAAAATGTAATTTTGCCCTTTGGAATTGGTATAAGTGTAGGCCATGTCTTATCTCCTTTCTTGAGGGATAATAGTCTGGATGTGGATGCCACGGGTGGTTGTTTCTGTCTCCATTGACAGACCACGAGGGATTAATCATCCCTTACTACTTTATGTTAACTTAATCGTACCGCAAAATCGATATTTTGACAAGTTTCCCTTAACAATTTTAACATTCTTAAATGAGATCGTTTTTCAACAAGGAAAACGGGGGAGCAAGTTGGGGAAACTACCCCCCAAGTCCCTCGGCCTACGGCGTTTTCCATAGCAGGTTAACAGGCCAAAGACACCAATCTCCGTTAATAAAAAACCGTGCGACGCTATGACCTTAGCGATACACGGTTTTCTTCAGGCCGAACCGCCTGATAAAGCAGGTTGTAGTTTCCTGATGAATTACAAATACGCTTGAATTTTTGCTTTGAGCTGATCGCCCCAGCGAGCGCCGCTGTCCCACTGCTGGCCGGGGCTTTGTGTAACCACTAATTCCTTATAACCATTCACCGAGGCCAAGGGCAAACTAAACTGGGATATGAGCCAGGCAATCAACTGCGCCCCGGCCTCGATTTGAGCGGGAGTGGGGACGGTATTGGTGAAATCCCCGGCAAAACAGACCCCAATGGCCACGGGGTCGTAATTACCGGCGTGGGTGGACTGGGTAGTCAGTTCATTGGTTTGCTGGATAGCCCCCTCGCCGGTAATGAAGTAATGGTAGCCAATACCGGGCCAGCCCTGCGTATCAACCCGATGTTGGGCAATCCGCTCGGCGCCCACGGTGGGAGGAATGGCCGTATGGTGGATAACAATCCGCTGGATTTGGCTCAGCGGGCGGGTGGGGAACTGTTTGCCGGGATCACGTTTCAATTGCGTGGTAATATTCTGAATCGGCGGGGCCGGCCTGGTAGTTATTCCCGGCGATGGCGTGGTTGGCCCGCCCGGGGAAACAGTGCTACCAGAACCGGGTGCTGGCTGAAATTGCATCTGTTGCGCCTGGTTTTGGAGTTGGGCCTGCTGGTTGAGCAACTGCTGCAATTGACTCTGAAATTGGATCAGTTGGTTCTGTAGTTGTAAGGCTTGCGTTTGCCAGGCAACGGCCTGCTGTTTGATGGCCTCTAAAGGTTCATTCATCGTCGTTGTTGGGACTGCGGGTGAACTAACCGGCGCACCGGAAAAAATGGAGGGAAGGGGTGGAGGGGCCAACGCAACCGCAGGTTGCGCCGTAACCGCAGGTGGTGCGGCGATGGTTGGTGCTGCTGGCTGGACTACCGGCTGTGGTTTGAGCGGCGGGCGAGTGGGCGCCGCCTGGCGGTAGGCGTCATAAGCGGGCTTGCGGTTGCCAGCATGATCCACCAGGCCAAAAGGCGCCACCATCCCATCGCCATAACAGAACCAGATCAACTGGTGGGTCTTGCTGGCGTAGTAATTTTTAATGAGGCTATAATAACGCCGTAGAAACTCGGACACCTTGGCCCGGTCGTGATCCAGGTCCTCCTCTTTAACCCCCATTTCCGTAATCCAGATAGGCTTGTTACCCCCAGCCTTGTAGTAATTGTTCAATAAATCACCCACAAAACCAAAGAACCAGTTGGGGCTGGGCCAATCCCGGGCCGGACGCTGGCCATAGGGATGGAAGGCAATGGCATCGGCGGGCAAATTGCCCCCCTGCGATTGTACGACGCGCTCCAACCAACCGGGATTACCGGTGGCCAGACCACCCGTCACCACCACATACTTGGGATCAACGGCTTTGATGGCATCGTAAGTGCGCCGCAGCATCCGGCCAAATACCGCCTCGCGGACGGTGGGAGCATATCCTGGGTGAATGGGATGATCCGGCTCGTTCCAAATCTGACAGGCCGGTCGCCAGGAAACAAACTCCCGGGCAATCTGCCCACAACGGCGAGCCAGACGGTCGATGTAAGCATCCCATTCGCCATCTCCGGCGTTCGGGTCGGGTTTGTTAGGATAGGTTTCGTAGTTTAAAATAAGCAGCGACTCAATGCCGACCTTTTTATAAGCCTGAACTCTTTCTTTGTAGAACCGGAGTTGGGCCGGGTCAAGCTGATCGCCGCCGCTGGAATCGGCATAAGTAAAACGGACAATCTCCACCCCGAGTTCGTACAGTTCGGCGGGATCAGGATTGCCTTTAGGATTTCTGGGATCGATATTTAAGCCAAACATTGGCCCCCCTGGGTCAAATGAGTCATATTGCAAACAGTTTACCCATGTCTATTGAATAAGTCAACCATTTGTCCGGTAAGATTTTTGACAAAATGCTCTCAACGGTTCAGAATCGTTTTTCAGCAATGGGGCTACCTTCGTTTCCCGGTGCACACCTGTTGGTGTTCTGGGGCGGAGTGCAACTTGGATATTTTGGCTTTGAGCACAATCCCGTGAAATACGCACAGCAGGTGCAATGTCCGGTGCTGATGCTCCACGGTACTGAAGACCCCAGAGTAACTACAACTCAGGCCGAGGCAGTATTTCAGAGTTTAAATGGGCCTAAACAGTTGGAGCGTTTTGACGGTGTTGGTCACGAGTCTTATTTTCAATCCCAGCCGGACAAATGGAAACGTATTGTGTCGGATTTTCTGGACAACACAGGCAATAGAGAATGAGCATCTCTAAAACAACCTCAAGTACCCGATCCCCGATCCCCACCCCCCGACCCCTGTCCCCCATCCTCCTGGCTCTGGCTACCTACTTCCTCCTCACCATATTCATGACCTGGCCGATGGTGCTTCACCTGACCAACGGCATCCCCGGCGATGGTTTTGATGGCTGGCAGAACGTCTGGAATCTGTGGTGGATCAAGCGGGCGTTATTAGTGCTGCGCACCTCGCCCTATTTCACCCACGAAGTTTACTATCCCACTGGCGCGCCGCTCTATTTTCAGACCCTCAACATCTTCAATGGCCTGGCCTTTCTGCCGTTTGCCCTGACTACCTCTCTACTGGTAACTTACAACCTGGTGGTGCTGTTCAGTTTTGCCGTGGGTGGGTTTGGAGCTTATCTACTGGCTTTGTATACGCTGCGGGGATACAGCGCCTCAACCTGGCGTCCGGGGGCGGCATTTCTGGCCGGGGTGGTGTATACTTTTTCACCGTATCACTTTGCCCATTTGCTGGGACATCTACAGCTCATCTCCCTGGAATGGCTGCCCTTTTACGCGCTTTTTTTACTGAAGGCCCTGGAACAGGTCTCGCGGCATGGCGCTACCCCGCCCCACCACCGCCTGGCGTTCTATCTATCGCTGGCCTGGAAACCGGCCCTGTTCCTGATATTGATAGCTCTATGCGACTGGTACTACGCCTTCTACATGGTTTTTTTCACCGGGCTGGTCCTGTTGTGGACTATGTGGGTCAAACGGATTTTCTGGCCCCCGCTGGGGTTAACCGGCTTGATTAGCGTGCTGTTTGTCATTCCTCTCTCGCCCTTGCTGACAACCATGATCCATGAAACATTAACCGCCGACTATATGCTGCCTCCCCCTGGCAGTACGGTCGAACTTTCGGCCGATTTGCTGGCCTTTGTCAGTCCCAACGAGTTTCATCCCCTGTGGGGCGAGGCCGCCCGGCGGTGGGGGGCGCATTTTTCGGCCAGCCCCTCCGAGCACATTGTCTTTGCCGGTTACACAGTTTTGGCTCTGACCGGGTTCGCCGTGGGATGCGCCTGGCGACGCGTGCGTTTCTGGGCTATCAGCGCCCTCGTCTTCCTTTCGCTGGCCCTGGGACCGATTCTCCACGTTGGCGGGCAAACTTCATTTCTGGGGTTAAAGCAGATTCCCTTGCCGTATAGCCTGCTCGACCGGGTTGTCCCGTTACTGTTCCTGGCCCGGTCGATCAGCCGCTTCGATGTGGTGGTGATGTTGTGTTTGGGTATTCTGGCCGCCCACGGCTTGAATTGCATGCTGGACAAATTGGCGCAAAAAGGTGTCGCCAGGGGTATGACGGCCATCATTCTGGTTGCGGCCATCATTTTGGTATGTTTTGAGTTTCTATCAATCCCCTACCCTATTTCCAAACCGGAGACGCATCCGTTTCATTTTCAACTGGCTCAAGATACAAACCGTTACGCCATTCTGGATTTGCCTATGGATTGGGATCGTCCGGCCAATATGCTGTATCAAACCACGCACGGCAAAGCCATGATCTCGGCCTATACCCCCGATTTCAAATCGCGGCCCAATCCCCTGGACCTCACCCAAAAGACGCCCATTTTGCAGCACTTCCGCTACCTGGGGCCAGACATCATCGCCCAGGATCCGGCCCTGCTGGCCCCAACCGTGCTGAATGATTTGGCGGTGCGTTACGTGTTGCTGCACAAAAGCGATTTGCCGCCAGGCGATTATCGGGAAAAGACCATCGGTCTGGCCGAGCAAATCTTTGCGGGATGGCCCATTGTTTTTGAGGATGATTGGCTACGGGTGTATGAAACGCCGCCTCGCCGGGAAGCGCTTACCTATCTCAGCCTGGGCAACGGCTGGAGCAACCGCCAGGTGGACGATTCCGGCCAGCCCTTCCGCACCTTTTCCCCGCAAGCCGAATTGCGGCTGCATCATCCCCAACCGCAGCCGCCCGCGCTGGAAATTACGATCTCGGCTACAGCCCCCCAGAGACTCACTCTCCTTGCAGATGGCGAGTCGATCAGCCAAATTCAAGTAACACCAGAATTCGCCACCCACGTGGTCGACATGCCGCCCCTGACCGGCGACATCGTCACCCTCACCCTGACAACCAGCGATCCTGACGCCTCAGTTTCCGCCAGCCAAATTGGGTTGGCCCGGAGAGATTGAATTGAGAAACCGTACCTGCTTACTACTTCCTCTCATCGTTATAACTCTGCTGGCCTGTAGTTTGAATCTGGAACGGGGCAAATTTTGGACGGCCTTATCCCTGTCTCCGCTGCCCACCCCCACTCCGGTTTTATATACCCTCGGTCCCGCCTCGCTGGACAGCGGCCTGGATGAGCTAAACAGCTATCGCACCCAAATTACCGTGGAGGTCGCCGGTCAACGCAATGGCGACGACGTCGTGGGTCATCTCGAAGCCGCTACCGAAGTCACCCACCGGCCGACCGCTTTACATCAAATCCTCAGAATTGACGGCCATCTACCCCAAACCAGAATCCCGGGGGGTATATCAGAATTCTATCGCCTCGACGACCAGGTCTATCTAAAAAAAGCGGGCGACACCCTCTGGTCTCAATTTACCGCCCCTGACCCCTCTCCGGGCCAATTTGGTTTTTTTGAGTTGGAACACCTCGGCGCCTTGCCGCTGGCCGTTTTTACACCCCCCCTGACCGAAACCCTCAACGGTTTCGACGTTCGACACTTCCATTTTACCGAAACCGACCTGAACCACCCCAACTTCATTTTTAACCAGGCCCAGGGCGAGGTATGGCTTGCCGACCCTGGCGACCTGGTGGTGCAATACATTATCTCGACCACGCTCCGGGTGACCGTGCCCGATCCCACGGCCCACCTGTTTGAGCAGGGTCAACTCATCCTCCACTACACACTCACCGATGTTAACGCCGATTTCACCATTTCCCCGCCCGCCGACGCCGTTCCCACCACCAATATTCTGAGCAACCTCCCCCGCCTGCCCGACGCGACCATCATCTCGGCTTTCCCCAACCTGGTCGAATACGTCAGCGCGACCAGCGCCATCAGCGCCACCCAGTTTTACCAGCAAGAATTAGCCGCCCGGGAATGGAACGCCGAAGATGTGACCTTATTTCAGGAGAAGGCGCATCTCACCTACACCAAAGAAGGTCAACGCCTCACCCTCATCATCACCCCCACCGATGACGCGCAAAAAACCAAAATCGTGTTAAACCTTAGCCCCGGCCCGCAGTAAGCATGCGGTTTGTGGTTTGACCCCCAACGCCCTGGCCCAATAGCCATAGCCTTGAGGAAGGTGCTGTGGATAGAACTGCGTTGAGGGAACTATTCATAGGCCAGCACCTCGCGCACGCTCAAGCGCGAGGCATTCCAGGCGGGCAACAGACTGGCCAGCGCCGCCAGCACCAGGATAATCCCCAGCCACAACAACGCCCCGCCAAAGGCAAACTGGTAAGTGAGAGGCGACTCCATAAAAGCCACGCCTACGGCGTCGCTGAGCAGTCTGCCAGTGGGCCAGCCCAAAATTGCGCCGACTATCCAACTGAACAGGCCAATGACCAATCCCTCTACAATCACAATCTTCATCACGTCTCCATCCGAAGCGCCCACGGCCCGCATCACGCCGATTTCGCGGGTCCGCTCGATCACGTTAATGCTCATGGTTCCCATCAGACCCAAACAGCCCACCAGGGCAATCAACACCGCCATAAAGGCCAGGAAGAAAACAACAACATTGAACTGATATTCAATATTGTCTCTAATGGAAGCAATGGTTTCCGTTTCCTGAACCTGCATGCCCAGGCGGTCAAAATAATCTTTAACCTGCCGGGCCAGTTGCTCCTGGAATTCCGGCGAGTGATCCTGAGCCACAATTTGGACCCCACCGGACCGGCCAATGTAACGAAGGTAGCGGGCAAAGTAAGGGTAGTTGGCGTAGGCAATGCTGCCGGTCATCACGCCTTTGACAATCCCGACCACGCGCCAGGTATTCTCCCGGCCCTCAATCGTCAGTCTGATCTCATCACCCACATTGATGTCCGACTCCTCTTTGAGTACCTCCGTATTCAACACCAACGCATTTTCATCGTCCGGCAGTAGCCAACGGCCAGCCAGAAGAGTGGGGTGAATCATCGTGGTGTTAGCGGGTATTCCCAAAACATTGATATTTTCACCTTCGTGACCATCGGCATACATCCGGCGGGCGGTGTTACCAATCCAACTCTCCGCATCGACCACTCCGGGAACATTCAACGCCTTTCGTTTAATTTCTTCAATCCGGTGGGCATGGTCAAAATCCACCTCAACGTCGTAGTTCCAATAGGTCAGGGCCTCGTCCAAAGTGGCCAGCAGCGAGCTATGCACGCTCAACACGGCAATAAAAATGGCCCCGCCGAGGGTCAGGGTAAATAGGGTCAGCGTCAGGCGGGCCTTGCGGCGAATGGCGTTGCGCAACGAAATACGGATGGGGCGCGACACGGCCAGAATTTTACCCGTAAGCCACTCCACCGTCCGATCAATGAGGTGGGTGCCAAATTGCCCTTTGCCCAGCCCATACGTGCTGATGGCGGCATTCACCGTAATCCGCGCCCCGGTGATGATGGGATACAGCGCCGCCAAAAGCGGCACAATCAAGCCCACCGCCACCTCCACCGCCAACGCCTGCGGTGGAATGCGGAAACCGGTCAGGTCAAAATTAACCAGCCAGGCAATATAAGCCGAAAACTCATAGGCCGCCCACGCTCCCAACGGCACAGCCACCAGCAACGACAGCAACCCAAAAAACAAGACCATGCCAATATAGAGTTGAATTACCTGGGTTGCCCTGGCCCCCACGGCCTTCATAATCCCAATTTGCCTGACCTGCTGGGCCAAAATGGCCGAAATAGTATTGATAACCAAAAACCCACTCAAAAACAGCGAGAGAATGCCCAACACGCCTAAAATCAGGAGCATTGGCTCGACCGACTCGTTGGCGGGATGTTCGTCCGGCTCGGGAATCCAGGTCCAATATACGTTCAGGCCGCTCTTTTCGATTTTCTTTTCCACGGCGTCGGCCACCGCCCGGATACTTTCTTCCGTCGGCGCGTCTTGGTCAACTCGAATCACCAATTCGTCATAATGACGTGGTTCGCCCAGCCATTCCAGCGTTTCAAAAGTGATGTAACCATACGCCTCGCCCACAAACGGCGCGGGGGCATTACCCATATCGTGGGCCACCCCGGCCACCCGCATGTGGCGAATTTTGCCGTCCCGCGTTTCAATCTCCACCACATCACCCTCTTTAACGTTGACAATGTAAAATGATTGTTGTTCCAACAGCAATTGACGTTTGGGCGGCGGCCAGGCGCCACTGACCGGACTGACTATGTCGAGCCGTTGGTCGTTATAATCATTCAGCACATCAAGATTTAGGGTCTTCCACTGGTCTGGCCCAACCTTGATCCGGGTTTCAAACTCATCCAAACGCGCGTCGGCCTCAAGCACGCCATCCACGCGGCGCGTTGCTTCAACCACGTCGTCATCAAACCCGCCAGGGAAGAGATGGGCGTGCGAGGGGTGGGTGGCCCGGTAAGACTTACTCATGTCCTCGGCCAGCATGATTTGGGTACTCACAATCACGCCAATGGCAAACACCCCCACCGCAATCGAGAGGATGACCAGAATTGTTCGTATTTTGTTTAACCACAAATCACGGAAAATTTTACGCCAACGCGGCCTGAACATTGGTTACTCCCTGCGTGGCGAGGGTTGGTTGCGGCTGGTTTTTTCCATTTTTTACCTCGCGAACAATTTCACCATCGGCAATGGTAATAATTCGCGAGGCCCGCCGGGCCAGGTCATTATCGTGGGTCACCATCAATATGGTTTTGCCGTTATTTACCAGCCGCTCAAACAATTCAAAAACGGACCCGGCCGTGGCCGAATCCAGATTGCCGGTCGGTTCGTCGGCCAGAAGCAGGGGTGGATCGTTGGCCAGGGCGCGAGCAATGGCCACCCGTTGCTGTTGCCCCCCCGACATCTGCGACGGTAATTTATGAGCCTGATCGGCCATATCCACCTGCTCCAGCAGATGCATCGCCCGGTCTTCACGCTCACGGGGGGTGAACATCCGGCAGAAGTCCATGGGCAGCATCACATTCTCGGCCACGGTCAGGGTGGGCAATAATTGGAAGAACTGAAAAATCACGCCGATGTACTGGCCTCGCCAGCGGGCCATTTGTCCCTCGCCAAAGGTATGAATCGGCGTTTGTTTAATCATCACCTCGCCCGCAGTTGGCCGGTCGATCCCGGCAATCATATTGATAAGCGTAGATTTTCCACTCCCCGACTTGCCAATCACGGCCACAAACTCGCCAGGTTCAACCTGCAAATCAACCTTGTTCAAGGCCACAAAAGTACCGGCCTCATTTTCAAAGGTCTTTACCACCTGGGATACCTCAATGAGTGAACCGTTATCATTAGAATGTTGGCCATTGCCAATGGAATATTGGCCATTGCCAATGGAATATTGGCCATTGCCATTAGAATAATGGCCATTGCCAGCGGTATTCAGTGAAACTTGTTTGTTATGGCGATATTCCAACCAGCGTTTGAACATGTTTTGCCCCTCTAATTCAAGTTGAAAATGGCTTTTCACTGAACTTATACGAATAAGTACTTAAAAAGTTGTAGGGCACGCCTTTACCATTTTTCGCTCGAGTTTTTGTTCAATCTGGCGCTTCCGTGCAAAAATACACAAACTCTTTTTGACTCAATTGCCATAAAAGAGGAAAATAACCATAGGGTTTAGATTATCGGATCGATTAGCAAAACAGAAGTGAACAGGAGGGAATCACATGGCAACCAGGGCCGAATTTGAAATGGTCACCGCGCTTCGGTCGATGGATTTTTTCCATGACATGGAGCCAATTCATTTGAAGAAATTGGCTTCAATTGCCACCGAGACAGAGTTTGCGGCAGGGGACATTATTTACAAAGAGGGCGACCTGAATAAATCGATGTACCTGGTTCAAGAGGGAGAGGTGGTGATCGAAATGCAGACGGCCGATCAGAAGGCGTATGCCACCGTCCTCGTTGTTGGGCCGCGGCAGCTCTTTGGTTGGTCATCCCTGTTCCCCGGACAACGTAAACGAGCCAGAGCGCGAGCGATTAAAAAAACCCGGGCCTTTATTCTTGACGGCGATCGTCTTAATCATATATTTCAAACGGATCACAAGTTGGAAAATGCCGTCATGCGGCGCATGATTCAACTTGTAGGCGAACGCGTTTACGTCACCCGGCAACAACTGGTCGAACCCCATCACTATTGATCTGAGTTCGGAAAAAGGTGGCTGTCACCTGCAAATTATCAAACTCGGGTCATTAAGAGACTGCCCGCAGATTGGGAGCCTGGAATTGTTCTTTCACCGGAATAAATTTTTGGTCTTCATCAATTAAGAAGCGGAGAATTTAATCAAATTCTCCGCTTTTGGTTTACGAAAGGAATTCTCAAACTGCCTGTTCCAACCTACACCTCAATCATAATTTTGATCACCTTATCCCGGTATGCCAGATTAAGCTCATAAGCCTCCGGGGTTTTTCCCAGGGGGAAACGGTGGGTGACGAGCGTGTGCAAATCAACCATACCGCTGGTAGCCAGGGTCAGCGCCCGGGGGTAAGTATGTTTCATCCGCCGGACCAATCGAATATCCGTTCCTTTGCGCCGCACCGTGGAATGTTGCAACGTCAGCCGGTCATCTTCGGAAATCCCCGCAATCACCAGCCGCCCGCCAAAACTGAGCATATCCGCCGCCGCCTGCACCGAGTGATCGGCCCAGGCCGCCTCAATGGCGACGTCCACGCCCCGGCCGTTGGTAGCCTTCAGCACTTCTTTAGCCTGGTCCACTTCGTCGCAATTGATAGGGATAGCGCCATATTTTTCGGCCAGTTCCAGCCGCCAGGGGAACTTATCACTGATAAAGATGGGCGTTGCGCCGGATAGTTTGGCCAACTGCAAAATCAGTAGTCCAATACAACCGGCCCCCACAATAGCTACACTCTTCGCCACTTTGGGGCGGGCCAGGTCGACGGTGTGGATAGCAATCCCCAATGGTTCCAGCATTGCGCCAGCGGTATCGTCAACCGCAGTAGACAGGGGAAAGCAACAGCGAGCGGGCATGTGCATCCACTGGCACAGGCTACCCTGGCCGGGATAAGTGCCATGAAAAATTAGCCGCAAACACAAGTTTGGGTGCCCCTGCTCGCACATCTCGCAACGCCAGCACGGTTCAGCCGGGTCAACCGCCACCCGCATCCCGGGCGTGAGGGGATGGTCAAAACCATCCCGGGCTTCCGGCCCCACTTCTTCTACCACCGCGGCAAATTCGTGACCCAGCATAACCGGACTCTGCACCAGATCGTCCCCAATCCGGGCGTCCTTATACATATGTAAGTCACTGCCACAAACTCCCACGGTCGTAATTCGCAACAATACTTCTCCGGGGCCTGGCGGACCGGGATGAGAAATCTGTTCGACCCGCATATCCGATGGTCCATGTAAACGAACCGCGGTCATTTCTGAGGGATAACTCATCGTCACGTAACTCCTTTTTATTTACCTTGCAAACCGCTCCTGCAGAATTTCTGCCAGCGTTGGTTTTCCAATTTCCTGCAAATCATAACGCACGCGCTGCCAGGAATGGCTGAGTTTGAGCAGCTTACCCAGGTCAATGGGCGTGCCGATAATGACCAGATCACAGGGTGTGGCGTTGATAGTTTGCGCAAGTTCTTGCATCTGGGTTTCGCCGTAGCCCATGGCCGGAAGAACCGCGCCGGTAGTGGGATATTTTTGGTAGGTTGCCACAATCGAGCCGACGGCATAGGGCCTCGGGTCGACGATTTCAGCCGCGCCAAAACGTTGGGCCGCTACCACCCCGGCGCCATAGGCCATTTCGCCGTGGGTCAGGGTGGGGCCATCCTCAACCACCAGCACCCGCCGGCCGCGAATAGCCGCCGGGTCATCCACCACAATCGGCGAAGCCCCCTCAACGATGATGGCCTGGGGATTGGCCGTCTGCACGTTGCGCCGCACCTCGGCCACGTTGGCCGCATCGGCCGTATCGATTTTATTAATAACCACCACGTCGGCCATCCGTAAATTGGTTTCGCCCGGATAATACCTCAACTCGTGGCCGGGGCGGTGAGGGTCAACCACGGTGATGTGCAAATCGGGTTGAAAAAAGGGCAGGTCATTATTGCCGCCATCCCACACCACCACATCGGCCTCGGCTTCGGCTCGGCGCAGAATGGCCTGGTAATCGACACCGGCATAAACAACCGTACCTCGGGCCAGATGCGGCTCGTACTCCTCACGCTCTTCAATGGTGCACTCGTATTCATCCAGGTCATCATATCCGGCAAAACGCTGCACGGCCTGAACTACCAGATTACCGTAGGGCATGGGGTGGCGCACCACCACAATCTTATGACCCATTGCCTGAAGAATTTCACACACTCGCCGCGTTGTCTGGCTCTTGCCACTGCCGGTGCGGGTCGCGCAAACGGCCACCACCGGCTTATTGCTTTTGATCATCGTATGACGCGGTCCCAACAACCGGTAATCGGCCCCTGCCGCCAAAACCACCGATGCCTTGTGCATCACATATTGGTGGGTAATATCGGAATAGGCAAAAATAACTTGGTCGACCTGTAGTTCCTTGATTAGTTTGACTAAATCTGTTTCGGAATAAATGGGGATGCCGTGGGGATACAAGTCACCGGCCAATTCTGGCGGATAGAGCCGTTCGTCGATGTTGGGGATTTGGGTAGCGGTAAAGGCGACCACCTCGTACATCTGATTGTAGCGAAAGTAAAGATTAAAATTGTGAAAATCGCGCCCGGCGGCGCCCATGATGATAACCCGCTGCTTCCTCATTGAGGCAACTCCTTAGTAGATAGAATTTGATTGCACCAACATAGTTTCTCAGGCCAGGTAGGCAAACAAGATACTCAGGCCATACAAGCCCAACAGAGGGCCCATCACCAGAGCCATATTAAAGGGGTCAATGGTTGGCGTAATCATGGCGGCAATAATAGCCACAATCACAATAGCAAAACGCCATTGTTGCATCAAAAATTTGGGGGTTACCAAACCAACCTTGGCCATAATAAAAATAATGAGGGGGATTTCAAAACTGACGCCAATCCAAAACGTCAGGGAGGTAACAAAAGGGATATACTCTTTTGACTGCCACTGCTGGATAAAAATATCAGATTGCCAGTTCTTCAAAAAGTTAATGGCCGTTGGCAACATTAAAAACCAGGCGAAGGCGGCCCCAATCAGAAAGAGCAAGGTGGCCATCGGCACACCCCAAACGATGTATCTCTTTTCATTTTCCTCGAGGCCGGGTAAGATAAACATCAGCACGTGGTACACAAGATAAGGCATTGCCAGGGCCAATCCGCCGGTTAAAGCCACTCTGAAATAAACCGAGATACTTTCGGTTGGTTTGAGTACCAGCAGTTTGTCGCCATAGGGCGCCATGAGAATTTCAAAAATCTGGGGCGTAACAATGGCCACAATAAAGGTGGCCGCAATCACGGCAATAAAAGACCTGACCAGACGGATACGTAACTCGTCAAAGTGCCCCAACAACGACATTGCACCGGGTTGGAAATCTTCGTCTTCGGGCAACTGGCCCTGGTTGAGCTGTTCAGGAGTGGAAATCATTCTACTCATTCAATACCTCTTGGGGAACCATTGCTGGAGATGCAGCTTGTTGGCTCGATGGGGGAGTGTCTGCCTGATCGGCGTCAGGAGTCGAGCCGGTGCCTGCCTGGATCATTTGGGCTGCCACAATTTTGGCCACTTCCTCGGCCACTTCAGAGGCGATATTTTTGGCTACTTTTTCGGCCACTTCGGATGCAACACGTTCGGCAATCTCGGCGGCCACCTCAGAAGCCACATCACTCACGGTTTTCACTTCAGCAACGTCAATTTCGTCGGCAGCAGTTACTCCAACCGACGGCGGTGATGTGGTAGCTCTGGCGACAGGTTGCGGTTTTGGCGTAACCTCTGCTTCAGCGAGTTCGCCCTCATTGACCTCGGTCACATCGGAGACATCGGCGCCGTCTACGTCTGATGTTTCTTCAGCAGCCACAGGCTCTTCTAGCTGGATAGCCTCGGCAGCAGTTACCGGCGTTTTTTCACCCTCTATCTTTTCTGCCGACACATCTTCCGTTTCTGCTCCGGCTTCGGGCGATATGGCTGTGGGTTTACGCTGTTCCCCACTTCTTACCTGGGATATTGTTCCCTGTACCTGAGCTGCTTCTGAACTGACCACTGCTTCGGCCTGAGCCAATTCTCTGGAAATATCCCGTTGCGCCCCGGTAATTTCCGCAGAGACTGTATTTTTTACCTCGCTCACCTCGGTTGTAACCGTTGCCTGTGCCTCTCGGAGGGCCTGCCTGGCTTCTTCCAGACTTTGACGGGCTTCTTCTAATGCCGCCAGTTCTTCTTTCCATTCAACCAGAAAAACCTGCGACATCATCCGCCACTCTCTCAGCTTCCGTCCAATCCGGCTCGCGTAAACCGGCAGGCGTTGAGGACCAAAAATCATCAAGGCAATGATGAAAATTAATATAAATTCAGAAATGCCTATACCCAAAATATTCATTCAACCAAAACGCAATCTTTCTTGTAACCTAGATGTTGCTCTATTTTACCGATAATTGCAAATTGAACAACATGATGAGAGGGCTTTCTAAAAGGGGCAATGCAATGAAGAGGAGAGTTGGATATTCAGGCTTTTTTGCCAACGATACCGATTAATCAAATTTCGCCCGACCACCCACCTGAAAAACCTAAAACAACCCGGTGAGTGACAGAGAACTTGTGATCCTTTTTCAACAACTCAAGCAACGCCACAAAATCTTAAAGCGCGAATCTTTAGCCTGATGACCAAAGATTTATCCAGCCAAATTACTTTTCAAATAGTTGCCTTAAGCAAATACCTTCAACGATTCCCGGAGCTTGACCCGGTCACGAGAAACCAGGCTGCCCAAGACACCATTCACAAAGCGGGGCGAACTTTCACTCCCAAACATTTTGGCCAATTCAACGGCCTCATTGATGGCTACTTTGGGTGGAATGTCGGGGTCGAAAAGCAATTCATAAATGGCAATACGCAACACGTTACGGTCTGCCGCAGCAATTTGCTCTATGGGCCATTCCGGCGCCAATTCCCCCACAATACTATCCAGATAAGTCCGATAGGTTTGCACCCCCATCACCAGGGTTCGGGCAAACGCTTCCGCCGAGACAGACAACGGCCCTGGTTGTGGTTCCTGCCGCTTATTATACAGCTTGCAGCGAGAGTTGGAACAAACAGGATCATTGACCGTAACGTAACTGCCGCACTTATAACAAGATCGGTCTTCAAGTCTGGCCTGAAGGGCATGTTGAGGGTCGTGGTCGGTAAAGTCAAGCTCATAAAGGGTCTGTAATACTGCTGCGCGCGCACGTCGTCGAGCTTTCATAATTACTTCCTCCCCGGCTAGGATAGACTTGCCTGGCTATTGAATATCATTATGTGAATGTTCTAAACAACTAAACGTCGTTTGACCGGGCGCCTCGGGCTGGAGAACGGCCGGGCGCTATTTGTTCCAGTTACCAGAATCTTACTACAATTTTACGGGATAAACCTAAATCTCAAATTAAGTAAACTGCCCCGATCCGGTACATCACCATGTTTCCAAGCTGAGTCCGGGAACGAGGCAAACCCTTTCCAGTCTAACCTACTGCATAACCAAACCGCCATCAACAGTCAGAACCTGGCCGGTAATAAAGGCGGCGTCATCTGAAGCCAAAAACCAGATGGCTTTGGCCACATCTTCCACTTCACCCAGCCGTCCCAACGGGGTATTCTGGACGGTTGTCTGCACCATTTCTGCCGGCAGAACATCCGTAAGCTGCGTTTTGATAAAACCAGGCGCCACGGCATTGACCGTGATATTCCGCGAACCAACTTCTTTGGCCAGTGATTTGGTAAACCCAATAATCCCGGCCTTGGAAGCCGCATAATTGGTTTGCCCGGACTGCCCCGCCAACCCCACCACCGAAGTCAGGTTGATAATGCGACCGTATCGTTTTTTCATCATCGGCCGAACCACAGCCCTGGAACACTGATAAACACTGGAGAGGTTAACCCTGAGGACCAGGTTCCAATCATCTTCCTTCATTTTCATGATAAGATTATCGCGGGTAATGCCTGCGTTATTTATCAGTATATCTATTTGTCCATACTTGTCCAGCGTAGTATTTACCAACGACTGTACCTGATCGGCATTAGAGACATCTGCCTTGATAAAAAGGGCATTTCCACCATCTTTGTTGATCTGCCCGGCGACTGCCTCGCCTCGATCGGCCAAATCTACAATGACCACCCTGGCCCCTTCCTGGGCAAAGCCCAACATCGTGGCCTGACCAATGCCGTTGGCCCCGCCGGTAACAATTACCACTTTATCTTGAAATCTGTTTGTTGTTGTCATGATAGTTAAAAATACCCCTCCATATAATATTATGGTAAAGTTGGCCAAAGGCTACATAGGACGTTAGTACTATTAGCGCCCTTTTTCCAGATAAAATTAAGAGACTTTAGGGAATCCAACAAGATTCTTGCTAACCCTACCCGGGTAATTAAGAAAGGAAGGCCTCAATGTCTTCAGGTGTGCCGATGTTGTAACGGTTAACGCCCTGGTCAATGCGACGGATGAGGCCGGTCAAAACATCCTTCGGCCCGATTTCAATAAAATCGGTAATTCCCTGCGTCACCATCCAGCGCACCGAATCCGTCCAACGCACCGATGAGGTAAGTTGCCCCTCCATCTCCGCCCGGATAGCGGCCAGAGAATCAAGTGGCCGGGCGGTAACATTGGCCACAACTGGTATGTCCGGCAAATTTAGTTGTGTTTTATCCACCGCCTCTCGAAACTCGTCGGTGATGACACGCATCAGTTCCGAATGGGAAGCGATGCTGATGGGCAGCTTGCGTGCTCGTTTGGCTTTGGCGGCCTGGGCCAACTCAAGGCCTCGCTCTACGGCAGCGTGATGGCCGGAAATTACTACCTGTCCCGGTGAGTTGTAATTGGCCAATTGCAGCACACCCTTACCCTCAGCGGTTACATCCTGGCAAATTTTGGCAACCACGTCATCATCCAAACCAATGATCGCGGCCATACTGCCGGGATTAATCTCTCCGGCTTTTTTCATCAGCCGCCCTCGCTCGCGAACCAGCCGCAAACCATCCTCAAAGGAGAGAGCGTTCGCCGCTGCATAAGCCGAATACTCGCCCATACTGTGGCCGGCCACATACGCCGGTCTTACCTCAAACCCCTGCTCTCTCAGGGCGGCCAGAGCCGCCATACTGGTCACAAAAAGGGCCGGTTGAGTATTGAAGGTATCGTTGAGTTCTTCTTCCGGACCCTCAAAGCAGAACTTACTCAAAGAGAAGCCCAGCACCTCATCGGCCTGTGCAAAAAGCTCACGAGCCACAGGGAAACGTTCCGCCAGAGTCTGGCCCATCCCCACCTGTTGCGAACCTTGTCCAGGAAATACAAAAGCTATGTTATTGGTCATTATCAGACAAAACAATGGCCGTACCATACGCAACCAGGGCAAGCACGGCCAGACTAATCATTACAAAGTATCAGGGTAGTAACCTAATTTGTGTGTAGTTAATCGTAGGATTATGCTCTTGCTACTTTGGATATTTTTACTCAGACGCCTCATCCACCTCAATTACCTGCTCACCCTTGTACGTGCCACAATTAGGACAAACATGGTGAGACAGGCGCAGAGTACCACACTTTGGACAGGCAATCATATTCGGCGTTTTCAAGCGCAGATAATGCGCCCGGCGGCGGTCTCTGCGGACGCGGGAGACTTTTCGTTTAGGTAAAGCGCCCATTTTAAAAATCCTTTCTAGCCTGGATTACGTCAATCTTCGGCAATTTGCAGAGTTTGCAGACCCGCCCAACGCGGGTCGATGGTGTTATCTTCACAATCGCAAGAAGTTACATTACGATCCTGACCACAATGGGGGCAAAGCCCCTTACAATCCGGCCGACAATAAAGAATGCCATCGCTAGTTACCAACAACTCCTGACGGACAACCTCACTCAGATCCAGAATATTATGCTCGTCAATTAAGTTGGCCGAGTCGGCTTCTTCCGGGGTTTCTAGCGGAATCCCGGTAACCACATTTATCACCGGATAAAAAATTTCTTCCAATTCAATTGACACAGCACTGGTAAAATCGGCAAGGCAGCGGCCACAACTTTTTTGGATGGTTGTTTGCAGCTGGCCGGTGACCAAAACATTTGGTCCGGTATGCAGAAATACCACCTGGCCGATCAGAGGAGAAACAACAATAACCTCGTTATCAAGTTCGTCCTTAATCTTGGCGTTGACCTCGTAACTGCGTGTCGCGCCGGTTGCTTCCTTTAATAATTGAGCAACGTTAAACTGCAATTCAGGTAAGGCAGACATAGCCTGTTTCTCGTACACAAACGATTGATTATAAAAAAGAATACCAGATTGTCAAATAAAACATAGCCGGAATGGCCAAACAAAGCAAAAGTAACGAATGATGCTCAGCTCACTCCGCCTCTACTTCTGTTTCGCTCGCTAATTCTTCCTCCTGTTCCTTCATTCCTTCTCGACGACGATTGGTTCTCCTGGTCTGGGTTTCTCTGACATGTCGCAAGCCATTACGCACGGTGGTCAGGGTTTTCATCAATTGCTCTTCCAACTCGCTCAACTGGTCGATAATGTACTCGTCAGAATCGGCAATGATTTCCTGGGCCTGTTGTTGGGCGTCGACTTCAATTTCTTTGGCCCGTTGCCGGGCAAAGGTGATCAGTTCATGGTCCTCGGTCATGGCCTTGGCTTTTTCGCGGGCCACTTCAACCAGACGGTTGGCTTCCTCCTGTGCTTGCAGGAGCAACCGCTCCCGTTCGGCTTCGGTGCGTTTGGCCAGTTTTACCTCCTCCGGAATGGACACCCGCATCTGGTCGATAATGTCCAAAAATTCGTCTTCCTGCACAATCACATTAGACGTAAGGGGTATCCGAAAACTTTTTTCGGTGATGAGCATTTCCAGTCGGTCTATCAGATGAAGAATATCCATGGCACGCACCTCTTTCTAAATATTCAAGCTCAGTCGCGCACAGATACAATCTTTACGCGACTGTTTCCCTCTTCATCGAGTTTTTCTTGTTTGCGCAGCGCCTCAACCACAACCCGCGGAGCTAAATGGTCAATGCTACCCCCATTCATGGCAATCTCTTTCAGCACGCTCGAACTCAAAAAGGAGTGTTCCTGACTGGCCATCAGGCAGATAGTCTCGATATCAGGGTCCAGACTGTGATTGGCCAGCGATAGCTGCAATTCCCATTCAAAATCAGACAGGGCGCGCAGGCCACGCACAATGTATCCGGCTCCCTGTTCTCTGGCAAAATTCACGGTCAGGCTGCTGTAGCTCTGAACGCGCACGTTCTTGATGTGGCTCAGGGCTTCACGGGTCAGGCGTAACCGTTCTTCAGTTGAAAAGAGCACGCTCTTCATAGAATGATCGGAAACGCCGACGACCAATTCGTCAAAGATTCTGGCGGCGCGTTCGGCAATATCAATGTGACCATTAGTAATGGGGTCAAAGGTTGCAGGATATACGGCTCTGATCATTAGCTTAAATCACTTTCCGGATTCCAGAAGTTTTCCAGTTGTTGGACCAATAATTGATGTTGCGGTTGTTTTAAATGGGGATCTTGCCCAAAAATCAGTTGAGCTTCGCTGCGGGCCAGTTCCAGTAACTTGGTATCGCTGAGTTTGACCAACTTCAAGTCGGGCAACCCGCTCTGGCGCGTCCCGAAAAATTCGCCCGGGCCGCGCATCTCCAGATCCTTCTCGGCCAATTTAAAGCCATCGGTGGTTTGCTCCACAGCTTGCAGTCGCTCCTCCACTTCCGGGGTAACCTTGTCGGCCAGCAGCAGGCAATAACTCTTGTGTTCGCCCCGCCCCACGCGACCACGGAACTGGTGCAGTTGGGCCAGACCAAAACGGTTGGCGCCTTCGATGAGAATAACCGAAGCATTGGGCACATCAATCCCCACCTCCACCACCGAAGTCGAAACCAGGATGTCGGTTTGGCCATCGCGGAAGGTAGTCATAACTTTATCTTTTTCGTCGGCCTTCATGCGCCCATGCAACAGCCCCAACTTGAGGCGCGGGAAGACTTCGGTTTGCAAACGTTTGTGTTCTTCAATGGCGGCGCGGGCTTCGGTTTTGTCCGACTCTTCCACCAGCGGACAGATAATAAACGCCTGCCGACCTTTTTCAATTTGCGCCTGCAAAAAGCTGTAGGCCCGCTCTCGCTCCCGGGGAGACACCCAACGGGTGGCGATAGTTTGCCGGCCCGGCGGCATTTCGTCGATGATGGATAGGTCTAAATCGCCGTACAGGGTCAGGCTCAGGGTGCGCGGGATGGGTGTGGCCGTCATCACCAGCATGTGGGGATTGAAGCCCTTCTCCCGCAAGGCAGAACGCTGCCCCACGCCAAAGCGATGCTGCTCGTCAATCACCGCCAGCCGCAGGTCGTTGATTTCAACATCGCTTTGGATGATGGCATGCGTGCCCACCAGCATATCCACCTGGCCGTTGGCCAGTTGGTCGAGCAACTCCCGCCGTTCCGCCGCCGGGGTACTGCCCGTTAACAGCCGGATACTGAGTTCTTGGCCCAGGGCCTGACCGATAGGCTCAAGCAATTTACTCATCCCCTTAAAGTGTTGCTCGGCCAGGATTTCGGTGGGGGCCAGAATAGCGGCCTGTCCTTTATCCAAAACAGTTAGCACCATCGCAGCCAGAGCCACCACCGTTTTACCGGAGCCGACATCGCCTTGCAACAGGCGGCTCATGGGCACGCCCTGTCGCAGGTCGGCCACAATCTCATCCAGCGCCCGGCGCTGGGCCGTGGTCAACTCAAACGGCAGGGCCTTTACCAACTGCTCCACCACCTCCGGGCCAGTGTGAACGGGTCGACCCGACTGGGCGCGCCAGGCCTGCCGCTGCTGCAAAACACTTAACTGAATAAGGAGCAGTTCATCAAACGCCAAACGGCGGCGCGCGATTTCCAATTTTTCCCAATCATCGGGAAAATGAATCTGGCGGATGGCTTCGTCCAGAGCGGGCAGCTTCAGCCGGTCCAAAGACTCGGCCGGTAGCGGATCGGTCAGGCGCGAAGACCAGTAGTCAACCGCCGCTCTTACCTGTTTACGCAGCCACTTGGCCGTGATGCCCTCGGTTAAGGGGTACACCGGTACAATCCGGCCGGTGTGGAGCAAATCTTTGTCCAGTTCCTCCCACTCAGGCGAGGTAAAGGTCAACCGGCCCAGGTACTCGCTCACCTTGCCGCTCACGACAATCTGCGTGCCGGGTTTGAGTCTATTGACCAGCCACGGCTGATTGAACCAGGTGACCTCCATTTTGCCGGTGCCGTCGGATAAGGTGACGTTGACCAACGTCTGGCCTCTGCGCGAGTCGCGCTGATGGATTTTCCACACCTGGGCAATGATGGTTACCTCTTCACCGTATTGCAGCCGATTGATAGGCTTGAGGCTGCGATAGTCGTCGTATCGCCGCGGATACAGGCTCAGAAAATCGCCAACGGTCTGAACACTCAACCGGGCCAGTTTCTTGGCCATCACCTCTTTGATGCCCGGCAACTTGGTCACTGGCGAGTTCAAACCAACCTGGGCAAAATCGGCCCGCAAGTCACGCTGAAAGGGAGGGGAAGGGGGCGGAGGAGGCGGGGGCGTCGAAGCGCGCGCCGGTTTTTCCGGAGCCGCAACAATTTCTATCGCCGGTTTGACTTCTTGAGTTGAAATCTGCTCCTGTATCGGTTCCGGTTCCGGCTCTGAATCCGCCCCAGGTTCGGCATCGGTTTCAGCAGGCGGTTGCGTGGCAACAGGCTGAACCGCGCCAACTTCCGGCTTGGCTTCCGCTTCAGCCGCATCATCTTCGGCAATCGATTCGCCCGCCTTGTGCAATTTGACCAAAATTCGATGGAGATAATTTGGCCGGTCGGTCTCGGAGATTTCCGGGTATTGGTTCAGGGCCTGGGCTACGTCCTGGATGAGCTGGCGTTCGGCGTCGGTGGTGACTTCCTGTTCTGCTTCAGCCACCCAGGTGGGCATAAATTTTTCCAGCCCACCCATTACGGCCTTGTTTTTGTATTCAAGCCTTCGCTCCTGAATCAACATCCGGGCGAGTTTGTCAAAACTGGCTAACACGTTAAAAGGTCATCCCTTCGTAGACTACAATCCCCAGAGCATTTGGGCCGACTCGTGTGGCCAAATCGGGCCCATATTGAATGATTGGAAAATCTAGATCAGGAAAACTCTGAATCAGACGTTGTTGGAGGTTTCGCGCGTCTCTGGTGGGGTGCCTGTTGCATTGAATAATAGCAGTTTGCTGTAAATTATCAAATTCGGCTACAAACTCAAAGAGTTTTTCGATGGCTTTTTCGGTGGTGCGCACTTTTTCCAGAGGGATAATATCACCATCTTCCATAAAAAGAATGGGTTTGATGTTGAGCATAGACCCCAAAATAGCCTGGGCTTTGCCGATCCGCCCGGCCCGCTCCAGATAGTCCATGGTTTCTACGTAAAAGACCAGGTAGATGTGGGGAATCATTCCCCGCACCAAGCGCACAATATCATCCAGGGGCGCTCCTGCGTTGGCGGCCTTGGCGGCCGCTTTGACCAGAATCCCCAACCCCACCGAGGTGGTCATTGAGTCGATGATTTCAATCGAGCAGCGGCCCAGCAAGGCTTCGGCGCCCATTTCAGAAACCTGCACAGTTCTACTCAACCGCCGTGACACATGAATGGCAATAATTTGGTCGGTTTGTTGATGCAGGTCGGCATAAAGCTTTTCCAGAACCGCCAGGTCAGGGGGATGACTGACCGGATAGGGCGCGCCGTAATCAAGCCGGTGGAAAAGCTCGTCCGAGTCGATTTCGATGCCTTCCAGAAACCGGTCTCCACCCAACTGAATATTGAGCGGAACCACATGAACCCCTAGCTTTTCAGCTTCGCCTGGTTTCAGGTAAGCAGTACTATCGGTTATAATAGCAACTTGTGACAAAGTAACTTATCACTCCAATGAAATAATATATTGATAATGAGGTTGCCCCCCTGCGTACACCTCAACCTCCAACTCGGGATATACCTCACCAATTTTACTTGCCAGGGCGTTGGCCTGCTCCAATGAGCTATCCCGGCCAAAGTAAATGGTGACAATTTCGCCCGCCTCGGCTTCTGCTTGCGCCAGCACCTCAAGCGCCACGCCATCAAAATCCTGCCCGGCGCCGACCAATTCATTGTCCAGCAAACCCATCACCCCGCCGGTTTTTAGATTGAATCCATTGAGTCGGCTATCCCGCGCCACCCGGGCCACTTCGATGGTTTGCACCTGCCGCGCCGCCGTGGACATTCGTTGGACGTTGGTGGGCAGGTCGGCCTGATAATTAAACGAAAGGAGCGCCGCAATACCCTGGGGAACGGTTTGCGTGGGCAGCACTTCCACATTTTTCTGAGATAAATCCCGGGCCTGTTGGGCAGCCAGAATCACGTTTTTATTGTTGGGCAGAATCAAAACGTTATCCGCTTTAACCTGATTAATAGCCGTGAGCAGTTCTTGCACGCTGGGATTTTTGGTTTGACCGCCGGATAATACCTGGCCAACCCCCAAACTCTGAAAAATCCGGGTCAATCCTGTCCCTGGCGCCACGGCAATGGTGGCAATCTCTGCCTGGGTCTCCTCAACTTTGTGGACAAACTCCCTGGCCTGCTGGTCCAGATTATCTACCACCACATCGCTGATGAGGCCCTGTTTGGCTCCGTAACTAAGTGGCTGGCCGGGGTCTTGGGTGTGCACATGTACTTTAACCAAATGCTCGTCGCCCACTACCAGCGTTGACCAACCAAAACGATCAATGCAGGTCCGAATGGTGGATACGTCAAGCTGCTCACCCTGAATCAGGAACTGCACATCGTACCCGTAAGCCTCGTTCTCGTCTGGTAATGAGAATTTTAACTTCAAAGGTAAAACGGGCGCAATTTCACCGGTGGAAATGGGGTGAATCAAATCGTGGTTCAACAAACGCAGCCCGCCTTCAAAAATATACACCAGTCCCTGCCCGCCCGAGTCGGTCACGCCTGCCGCCTGCAATACCGGCAGCAGCGAGGGCGTGCTGGCCTGGGCGACGGTAGCCGCCCGCAATACTTCAACCAGCAACACCAGCAAATCCTCACTTGCGGCGGCACTCCGGGCGGCGGCCTCGGCAATGGCGCGAGCCACGGTGAGAATCGTTCCCTCTACCGGGTTGAGCACGCTCTGGTAAGCCTGCTCTACGCCTCGTTGGACAGCGCGGGCAAAATCACCGGCCGTAAAGCTGACCCGTCCGGCAAACCCTTGTGCCAATCCCTGCAAAAACTGCGATAAAATTACGCCAGAGTTGCCACGAGCACCCATCAACGCACCTTTGGCCGCAGCGGCGGCAATGGCGCCCACTCGCTGGTCCGGCGTTTCTTCTATTTTGGCCAGGGCCGAGCGCATGGTCAGCAGCATATTTGTGCCGGTGTCGCCGTCGGGCACGGGGAACACGTTTAGGTTGTTAACCACATGCACGTGCGTTTCAAGCCATTGCTCACCACCCCGGAGTAGGTTTTTCAGGCCAAGCCCATTACAGGCAACCACAATTCCATTTTTAATCTGAAATCCCTGCTGGGAAAGTTTTGCGGTAGACAAGCCAAACTCCAATCCGGTTCCCATTATCCAAGGGCCTGTCCGAAAATTTTAGGACGGACGGGGGCCGCGGGGGGTATCCCTCCGAATCCCCCTGGTTTGTCCAGATTTCGGGCAACCGAAGGTTGCACAAAATTCTGGACGCACCCATTATCTAACCGTTGTTTGCCAATTCACCATCTCTATGCTATTATATCGCTTTGTGGTCGCAACACCTGTTGCGGCCTTTTGCTGAAAACTTAGATAAGGATGTAGATCATGGCCAAGTGTGAAATTTGTGGAAAAAAGCCAATGAGCGGTCACAACGTTAGCCACTCCATGCGCCACACCAAACGACAATGGAAGCCCAACATTCAAAAAGTAACATTGATGCTGGGGGGTAAGCTGCGCAAGGTAAAGGTCTGTTCGCGGTGTTTACGCACAGCGGCTAAAGGTTAATTTTTGTCAGAAAGAAATTTAAAGTATTCATCTTTAAAGGCCAGCTAGTTGCTGGCCTTTTTCCGTGGTAGTTACCCCTAACCCAACGCAAGGCGTTGTATTCTCCTGATATTTTACCGGGCTAAATTTTGTCCCCTGGTTCTCACCTGGTACAGGATTGCCCAAGTGCATTCCAGGTTCGTTCTCGTTCCCAAACTGAGCTATCCAGACCCTAAAGGTCTTTGAGACCTTTAGGGTCTTCATACCGCAACGAAGTTACTAACTTCATTAGCAGTTTGGGAATAAGGAAATGTCGTGTCTAGCCCGCAAAAACATCGACCTTTATAATACAACGTTCGCCCCAAAAATGCAAGAGTTTTTTAAACGACTTTTCCCTGGCTATGCGCGTTACGCAACTGTCCACAACCGGCGGCAATATCAATACCCCGTCGCAGGCGCACCGTGGTTGGAATTCCTGCTGCTTGCAATCTATCCCTAAACGCAGCCACCCGCTCGTCCGGCGAGCCGCTCCAGGGCGAATCCGGGGTGGGATTTAACGGGATCAGGTTGACATGGCAAAGCAACCCTCGCAGCAAATCGGCTAACTGATCCGCTTGAGTGGGATTATCGTTCAAATGATCCATCAGGGCGTATTCAAACGTCACCCGGCGATGGGTACGCTCGATATACTCCCGGCTGGTTTGCAGCAGCATGGCCAGGGGATAACGCCGGTTAAGGGGCACAATGATATTGCGCAACTCGTCGGTGGGGGCGTGCATCGAAACTGCCAGCCCTACCTGCTCCGGCTCCCGGCTCATCCGGCGAATGGCTGGCACCAGTCCCACGGTAGAAAGGGTCATCCGGCGCGCGCCCAGATTGAAACCGCTCGGATCGTTGAGCCGCCGGATGGCGCGCCAGGTTTCGGCATAGTTGGCCAGCGGCTCGCCCATGCCCATAAAGACAATATTGGTAACCTGCTTGCCAGCCCGGTCAAGCTGACGCACCAGTGGCTGGCGCGCCCCTAACCAGCGGGCGTAATAAAGCACCTGGGCCACAATTTCCCCCGCCGACAGGTTACGTTTAAACCCCATCTGTCCGGTAGCGCAAAAGGGACAGCCCATAGCGCAGCCCGCCTGAGTGCTGATGCACAGGGTTTGCCGCTGGTCGTAGCGCATCAACACTGCTTCAACCTCTTGCCCGTCCGGCAGGGCAAACAACGTTTTGTGGGTGTACCCGTCCGCCGAGTCCAGCGACATCACAGGAGTGAGGGGGCTGAGGATGCTCTCATCGACCAGACGCTGGCGCAGCGCCTGGGGTAAATTGGTCATCTGCGCGGCATCGTCTGCGGCCTGTTGATACAACCACGATTCAATTTGTGCCGCCCGGTAATCCGGTTCGCCCCAGCCGGTGACCAGGTCCTCGAGTTCGGTTGGAGATAGATTAAGAAGAATGGGTTTGTTGGTTATCATTTACCTTATGAACCAAAAAAGATCACAAATGGCACGCAGTAACGGATTCCTCGAATAACTTAAATAACATTCGTGACATTTGTGAGTTTAGACAACCAGCCGGGTCAGCCGTGTTTATTTTTCGACTGTTTGTTTTTCTTTCCCGTTGCCGCTTTCTCGCGCCGTCGAAACAATCCCGCCACTTTACGCGGAATGAAGGCGATTGTGGCCCAGAGAAAACCAAACACCCAGCCCACCAACCGGAACACCGCCGACCAGAAAGTAATCAGCCAACGGAAATAGGCCTGGATACCGGTTTTAGCAGTGTGTCCGGCTTTTTGCGCCCCTGCCGTCACTGCCGGCCCCACCGTGCCCGCCACCTTGCTCGCACCCGCCGACACCTTTTGCCCGGCGGCTTTACCGCTTTCGGCCAGCCACCCGGCAATTTTGCGCTCGTCCACGCCGGTGATGGCCCGCAGGCTATCGCCCCAGGTGCCCACGGCCTCCGGCCCCAATCGAAAATAAGCATCCGCCCGCTGACCAATGATGTAAGACGAGAGCACGTTGGTCCCTGCCGAAGCCAGCACCCCTACCACCGGCAGGGCCTTGAGCACCGTTTTTTCGGCGGCCTTTTCCGCCACTTTTTCGGTGACCTTTACCGTTACCCGCTGACCGGCCCGGCGGGCCAGGGCCGTGGTGCCGGCGCTGAGGCCCGTGATCGCCAGCACCAGACGCTGCTTTTCCTCGCCGGTGAGAGGATAATCATAGATGGCGGCAATTTCCAGCACCAACTCCGCCTGTAGTTTGAAGGTAGCCCCAATATCCGCCGCCGTGCCCAGGGTAACCGCCGCCGCCGTGCCCACGCCGGGAATCAATCCTGCCCCGGAGGTGACCGCGCCGACCATGCCGGTCTTCTGGCACTTCTCCCGGATGAGTCGTTGCGAGAGCTCCTGTGGTGTAGCATCGGGATATTTTTCTTTCAACCTTTTGACCTTTTCCGTCGCCGAGGTAATATCGACATCGCTGATGGCGTTGTAAATGAGATTGGCCACGGCATTGGCTTTGCGGTCGATTTCGGGCAAGGTGGCGGGGGATTTTGCCTCCACTGCTTGCAAATCCCGGTCCACCGCCGTCATAATTTCTTGGGCCTGAGTTTTGAGTGATTTCTCTTCGGTCATCGGTGTTAGTTGATCCTTATAAAATGATTACGATTATCGGGGCGATGAGTTGCAAGGGGCAGTAAAACATAACCTGTCGCCGCAGCGTCTTACGATTTGTGCTTTGCCTTTTGCTACTGGAATTATAATGAAAAATCGTCGGGTTGACGAATGGGGTAGTTTAACCCTAAACCGTAGTAACCTGAAATGGCCGAGAAATCACCTGGAAAATGGACAGGATTAACAAAATTTACAGGATAACGATGCTTTGTTAATCCCGGCAAAAAAGTCCGCCGAGACGATCTCAATGAACTGATTGATTCCCCGTTTTCAGTTAACTTACCAGTTCCTCCGGGGGTGAGCCTCGTTTCACCGGGCTATCAGGTCGTCGGCGGTTTGGCCGATGTTTTGCGGCGTTCAATGAATCAATCTCTGGTAAGGATTTTGGCAGGAGGAAATCACCGGCTGGATTGGTTGGTAACGCACCGTAACTATTTTAGCCAGGTCGGGTTTTGACAGGTAATTCTTCAAGGGTTTTACCCAATTAGCTATATCCTGGAAAGGAAGACAAAATGGATATCGTCAGTATCATTATATGGTTAGTTGTAGGGGCTATTGCCGGTTGGCTGGCCGGTCAGGTGATGAAAGGGCGTGGTTTTGGACTGATTGGCAACATCATTGTAGGTATTATCGGGGCTATACTCGGTGGTTTTATTTTTGGCCTGCTGGGTATCAGCTTTGGCGGCTGGATCGGCACCCTCATCGTGGCCTTCATTGGCGCAGTGGTGCTATTGTTCATCGTGGGTCTAATCAAAAAATAGATAACATTGTATCATGAAAACACACAGGCCTTCGAGGTGATCACCTCGAAGGCCTGTTTTTTGCCCCCTTATAATTCGCGCTGAGTTAAATCGCCCAATACCGGCTGCAATTTCAAAACTGTAACCATCACCTCTGGCTTAAGTTGGTAGCCATTCCTTCTAGAATCCCTGTAACTCGCTAAAATCGGCGTAACCTTTGGTCAAATCGCGAATGTCCTGCAACAGGGCCAGCCGATTTTGTCTGATCGTTTCATCTTCATCCATTACCAGGACTTTATCAAAGAAGGTATTGATGGGCCTGACCAGAAGCTCCCGGATGGCGGTTACCACTTCGGCCATAGTTGCCCCGGAACTGAGGCTGGCGCGAGCCTGCTGGTAAGCAGCCAGCAACTCATATTCCGCCGCTTCAGTAAAGCGAGAGGGTTGCACGGTATAACGCTCCGCCACGGGCCGCACAATGCGCATGCAGCGAGCGTAGGCGTGGAGAGTATCTGGCCAATCCTCACAGCTAACGGCCCTGGCCAAATCTCGGGCCGCCAACAGAGCCAGCCAGGGATTATCGCCGCGCTCAACCAGCACCGCCTGCACCACATCGTGGGGCAAGCGATACTCCTCACGCAACACACCTTCCAAGCGTCGCCGGACAAATGCCGCCGTTTCAGCCAACGATGTCTCAGAAACCTCGAGGGGCATCAAGGCAGCGGCCAGTCGTAATCCGGCGGCAAGACTGAAGTCGGTTTCGGCTTCCAATAAAATGGTGACCAATGCCAGCGCATCGCGGCGCAGGGCAAAGGGATCGGTAGAACCGCTCGGCGCTTTGCCCACCGCAAACAGGCCACACAGGCTGTCGAGCCGGTTGGCCAAGTTGAGTACTAACCCCGCCCAGCTGAGTGATTCGTGAGGAAGGGGGGTGTACGGGTAATAGTGCTCCACAATGGCCGTAGCCACCGCCTCGCTTTCACCAGACAGTTTGGCATACTCATAGCCCATCACCCCTTGCAAACTGGTCAGTTCCACCACCATGCTCGTCGCCAGGTCGGCCTTACACAGACGGGCCGCTCGTTGGACGGTTTCCATCTCTTCGACGTTCAGACTCAAGCGTTGGCCGATTTGAGAAGCCAGCGTTTCCAGCCGTTTGCTTTTATCCAACATCGAGCCAAGCTGTTCATGAAAGGTCAGTGTATCCAGCCGGGGCAGAAAATCTTCCAACTTTTTCTCGGTATCGGACTTGAAGAAAAACTCGGCGTCGGCGTAACGAGCGCGGATGACGCCTTCGTTGCCGCGCCGCACCACGTCAAGATGTTCGGCGCTGCCATTACGGACGGCCAAAAAGTAGGGCCGTAATTTCCCATCATGACCCATAACGGGGAAATAACGTTGATGTTTTTTCATCACCGTAATCAACACGGCCGGGGGCAAACCCAGGTATTTTTCCTCAAAGCGACCCAAAAAGGCCGTTGGTTGCTCCACCAGATGCTTTACTTCTTCCAGCAGGGCCGGGTCATCGGGCACCTGCCCCCCCACTTCAGCCGCAATAGTTTCGAGTTGTTTTTTGATTTCGGCCCGGCGAGTGTCAGGGTTAACCATAATCTGATGAGCCTTCATCACGGTCAGGTAATCGGCGGCGCTGGCAATTTCAATTTCGGGCGAACCGGCGGGGCGCAGACCGCGCGTGGTCCGGCTGCTGGTCAAACCGGCATAGGCCAACGGCACCACCGCCTCCCCCAACAAGGCCACCAGCCAGCGGATAGGACGGCTGTAAGTAGTTTTGGCCACGTCCTCACCCACCTGGGCCGACGCCAGCCAGCGCATCGACTTGCCAAAATTGATTCCGCGAATAAAATCGGGCAGCGCCTCGGCCAGCACTTCAGCCGCCGGGCGACCCGCGGTGCGCACCGTGGTCGCCACGTATTGACCGCCGTCCATATCCCGGATTTCCAGTGCCGACACATCCACGCCCTTACTCCGGGCAAAACCCTGCGCCGCTTTGGTGGGATTGCCCTCGGCGTCAAAGGCCACTGTAGCTGAGGGGCCGCGTACCATTTCCTCCAAATCCTGCTGACGCGGGGCCAGGTTATTGACCAAAATTGCCAGACGGCGTGGGGTGCCCACCACCTGAACATCGCCGTGACCCAGGCGTAGATCGGCCAAGAATTTTGGCGTTGCTTCATTTAAATAAGCCAGCGCATCGGTGACATCATGGGCAGGAAGTTCCTCTGAACCTATTTCCAAGAGGAAGGGCAGGGGAGATTGCGAATTGTGAATTGTGAATTGTGAATTGTGAACCGACCGGATGGGCATATATTTCATCAGAGGAAAACCCAACTCTTCTCGCTGACTGACAAACGCTTTGGCCACCTGGTGCGACATGCGGCGCATCCGGCTAAAGTAGGCGGCTCGTTCGGTCACGCCAATTGCGCCGCGCGTATCCAGGATGTTGAAGGTGTGGGAACATTTAAGCACGTAATCGTGCGCCGGAATCACCAGGTCTTTTTCCAAACAACGTTGACATTCTTGCTCGAAGAGGTTGTAGGCTGCCACCAGAGAATCTACATCAGCCACGTTAAAATCATATTCGCAATATTCAATTTCCTGGCGCAGCAAAATATCGCCATAAGTTTGGCGGCCATCCCAATCAATGCGCCAGACACTATCTACGTTTTGCAGGTACATGGCAATGCGTTCCAGACCGTAGGTCAATTCCACGGCCACGGGGTCGAGGGTAAAACCGCCGGACTGCTGGAAATAGGTGTACTGGCTGATTTCCATGCCATCGAGCCACACTTCCCAGCCCAGGCCCCACGCGCCCAGGGCCGGACTTTCCCAGTTGTCTTCCACAAAACGGATGTCGTGCTCCTCGCGGTTGAGGCCAATGGCATACAGGCTGCCCAGGTAGAGTTCTTGCGGGTTGCCGGGGTCGGGCTGGAGAATGACCTGGAACTGGTGGTGCATCTGCATGCGGTTGGGATTGTCGCCAAAGCGGCCGTCGTCGGGCCGGAAGGACGGTTCCACGTAGGCAATGTGCCAGGGTTCGGGGCCGAGCACGCGCAGGGTGGTGCCGGGATTGGCCGTACCCGCGCCCACGGTTTCATGCCAGGGCTGCCAGATGAGCGCGCCCTGGTTGGCCCAGTATTGTTGGAGTTGCATGATGATTTGTTGGAAGTTGAGAGATTGGGTCATTTACGTATCACGTTTTAATTTTCTCAAAAAATCCACGCTTTTGAGCTGCCGCTCCAGCACAAAGGTGATGTATCTCAAGAGCAGCGACTCAACCTGCTGGCGTGTGTTGGCGTTGAGTTGCAAACGGGCGAGTTTTTCCCATGGCTCGGTCTGCAAAAACCGCAGCACTTTGAGCACGGGTAAAGGAATGGGTTCGGCATTGGGACGCGCCTGGCCATGCCGGGCGCAGAGCGTGCCGCCGCTGGCAAAGTGGAAATAGTTTTCCACTGGCTCCAGTGTTTCATTGCAGGCCACGCAGAAATACAGTTGCGGCTGGTAGCCGGTCAGGCTGAGCAGATGCAGTTCAAAATAGCGCAGAACGATGAAGGGATCAGGGCTGTGACTCAAATGGGCCAGCGTGACGGCCAGTAGCTCAAACAACGGCCGATTCGGGTCGTGCTCTTCGGTAAAACGGTCCGCCAACTCGGCCAGGTAGTAGGCGTGCCCGGTCCTTTCCAGGTCGTCGCGCAGGTCACGGTAGGGTTCGACAATTTCGGCCTGGGAGATGATATCCCAGGTATGGCCCTGCGCCACCAGCATGTCGGTCAGCATAAATAGCTCGACGTGCCCGGCCTTACGGCTGGTGGTTTTGCGCACGCCTTTGGCCAGCAGGCGCAATTTGCCGCGCTCCGGGGTGAAGACGGTCAGCAGCCGGTCGGCCTCGCCAAAGTCGGAGCGGCGCAGAATGATGGCATCGGTACGGTAGAGACGTTCACTCATAACTAGGGGATTATACTATTGGGGCAGAAAGCAAGCAAAGAAGTGTAAAAAATTCGGCTCACCTGTCAAATGTGTGCAGACTCTAAGGGTTTCAGAAACCCTTAGAGTCTCTTACTGGCACACTTTTTGTGCATAAGCCAAAAACTCAAGACTTTGGCATTTGCCTGACCACCTAACGCAACAGGTGCTCCGGTCCAAAACTGTGGGGCAATAAATCGGAGAGGGTAAACACTTTGTAATTACCTTCCACGTCACCGATAATCACAGTCAGCTCGGGGGCAAATTCGCGCAGCACCTGGCGGCATACACCGCAGGGGGTACCGCCGTTCACGGTAGCCACGGCAATGGCCACAAAATCTGAGACTCCTTCAGACACGGCTTTGAACACGGCCACCCGTTCGGCGCACATCGAGGGGCCATAGGCCGCATTTTCAACGTTACAACCCTGATAAACCCGGCCATCGGCGGTCAGTAATGCCGCACCAACTTTATAGTTAGAGTAAGGGACGTAGGCAAAATTTCTGGCCTCAATTGCCTGCTTGAGCAAATCGGCGTATTGATCTGGTGAAAGTATGTTTGGTTGAGCCATCTCTTCATCCGGACAGGCAGTATCAGTAGATCCAAATTCTCCGAGAAAACCAGACCTGACAGGTTTTCAAGGTTACTTTTTCGGGACAAAATTGTTGATAATCAAGGTG
>JAFGNV010000110.1 GCA_016926805.1 Anaerolineae bacterium | reverse complement strand
GATCCCCCTCATCATCCGCGCCCTGCGCGAGAAAGCCAAATAGGGAGTAGCAAAAATGGCTGAAAATTTTTTTCTGGATAATCACGATCTCCAGTTTCATTTAGACAAATTGGACTTGGGTGAAGTTTTGGAACTCAAGGAAAAGGGATACAGTTACAGCAAAGAGTATCCCACGGCGCCGCGCAATTACGCAGACGCCAAAGACAATTACCGGCTACTGCTGGAAGTGCTGGGCGACATTTGCGCCAACGTGATCGCTCCCCGCGCCGCCGAGGCCGATGAGGAAGGCGCGCGCTTTGAGAACGGCGAAGTGCGTTACGCCCAGGCCACCCAGGTGGCGATTGAGGCCCTCCGGCAGGCCGAGTTGAACGGCGCTATGCTGCCCTGGCAATACGGCGGCCTGAATTTGCCGGAAACCGTTTACCAGATGATGGTGGAAATGGTTTCCCGGGCCGAGGGCGGGTTGATGACTATTTTTGGCCTGCAAGAGATTGCGTCTACCATTAACGAGTTTGGCGACGAGGAATTAAAACAGCGGGTGCTGCCGCGTTTCTGTCGCGGCGAGGTCAACGGGGCGATGATCTTAACCGAGGCCGACGCCGGTTCCGACCTGGGCGCGGTGCAAACAAAGGCCACTTATGATGAAGAAACCGGGCAATGGTACCTCAACGGGGTGAAACGTTTTATCACCAATGGCTGCGCCGATATCAGCCTGGTGCTGGCCCGCACCGAAGAAGGCAGCGCCGACGCCCGCGGCCTGTCTATGTTTTTTGTGGAAAAAGACGAAACCGTACACATCCGCCGCATCGAGCACAAGTTGGGCATTCGCACCTCGCCCACCTGCGAGATTCAGTACGACAACACTCCGGCCATCCTCATCGGCAAGCGCCGCTTTGGCCTGATCCGGTATGCCATGGCCCTGATGAACGGGGCGCGGCTGGCGGTTTCGGCCCAGGCGCTGGGCATTGCCGAGGCGGCCTACCGCGAGGCCTATGATTACGCCTACGAGCGCGCTCAGTTCAAAACGCCCATTAAAAACATCCCGGCGGTATCGCGCATGCTGCTTTCGATGCGGGGTGAGATTGAAGCCGCCCGCACCCTGATTTACGAAACCGGACGCTGGGTCGACCTGCTCAAAGCCTACGATCACGCCGCTGAGGAAGGCAAGCTGGACCAAGAAGCCAAAGCGCGCCAGAAACAGGCGGCTAACCTGGCCGATGCTTTGACGCCGTTAGCCAAATATTATGCCACCGAGATGGGCAATCGCGTGGCTTACCAGGCCATGCAAATTCACGGCGGGGTGGGCTATATGAAAGAGTTCAACGTGGAGCGTCATTACCGCGACGTGCGCGTGACCAACATCTATGAAGGCACCAGCCAGTTGCAAATTGTGGCCGCCATCGGCAAGTTGTTGGGCCACGCTCTGGACGAATTGCTGGACAACTATGCCGGTCAGGAGTACGGGCCGGAGTTGGCCTCGCTCAAGGCCCAACTGGTGGATGCCAACGAGCAATTCAAACGCGCCACCGACCATCTCAAAGAGCACGATCGCGAGGTGGTTGATTATTACGCTTCGGACCTGGCCGATATGGGCATCTACCTGGTCAACTCCTGGCTGCTGTTGCAGGCTGCGCGGGCGTCGGGGCGCAAAAAGGCGCTGACCCAGGTTTACCTTGCCGAACATCTGCCGCAGATTCATCGTATCGCCGAAACCATCCAGACGGCTAATGCCATGCCGCTTGAGGTCAGAGAAGCTATTTTGGCCCAACCCTTTTAAGTAAGAGCGAAGGCTGAGGGATGAAGGATGAATGTTAAAGGGGGCTTTGACATTCATCCTTTCTTTATTTGGGAGAGGGTGATAAAATGCAAATCGCTGCATTTGGCATTACCTACAAAATGTTGCCCGGGGGAAAGCGGAACAACACCAATGATTACCATCACTCGACTTCAAGCCTATCTGCGCCACAATGCCCGCCAACAATACCAGGCCGTGGCCACGCCGCCTTTTACCTGTTTTTTTCATCCTACCGAGGCTTGTAGATTTTTCAACTACGCTATTCCAGATGAACCAGAACAGAATGACTGGGGCGTTTCGCTGGCGGCCCTGCGCCAGGCTTTCCGCAGCCGCCAGCGCCAGCCGCGCCTTGAATTTATTGAAGAATTTGCGCCCACTCTGTCTTCCGCCTTACGTGCTGCCGGTTTTGAAGAAGAGGGCCGGTACCGGGCCATGATTTGCTCGGCCCATACCTATCAGCCGACGCCGGAAGTGGCCGGTCTGGTGATGACGCCGTTAACCACAATTTCGCCGCTCAGCGAATTTCAGGATTACGTAACCATTGAGCGACAGGGCTTTGACCCGGACAATACCGCCGTGGTTACCGCAAGCGACGCGCAGCGGTTTGTTGACGATCTCCACGGCGGCGTTGCTTTTTTGGCCCGGTTGAACGGGCAGCCGGTGAGTACCGGCATGTTCACCACCCCCCACGACGGGCTGACCGAGATTGTGGGCCTGGCCACGCTGGAACTGTTCCGCCGGAGAGGGATTGCCACCGCGGTTACGGCCCTGGCCGTGCAGACCGCCTTCGCTCAAGGCGTAGAATATGTTTACCTGTCTGCCGCCGACGAGCGGGCGGGCCGGGTGTACGAGCGCGTTGGCTTTAGACCGTTTGCCGCCATGTTAGCCTATGGAGTCAGAAATGACTAACTTATTGGCTCAATGCACCTGGCCTGACCTGCCCCCAAAATACGACCGGGCGCTGCGGCAGGCAGTGGCGTTTATTCTGGGCCATTTCAATGTCTCCGGCATCGTTGCTTCTGGCACCATCATTCGCGGCAATCCCGACCCCACCAGTGATTTGGACCTGTACGTCATTCAGCAAGAGCCGTTCCGCCAGCGCGTTCAAAGATTCTTCAACGGCATTCCCGCCGAGATTTTTGTCAACCCCCCGGCCGCCATCGAGTCGTATTTTAAGGAGGAATACGCCAGCCGGCGGCCCCTTACCGCGCACATGTTAGCCACCGGCTTTGTTGTTTTGCAGGTGGACCCCATTGTCAATACCTTGCGAGACCAGGCGGCGCAGTGGCTGGCCAAGGCGCCGGAAGATACGCCTGAAAGCATGACCATGGCCCGGTATATGGTAGCCACGCTCTACGAAGATGCGCTGGATGTGGTAGAGCGAGACCCGGTCACGGCCCAAATGCTTTTGTCTCGGGCCGTGATGGAAATGCTGCAATTTGGTTTTACCCAGGCCGGCCGTTTTTGGCCGCGTCACAAAGAACTTTTGGCTGCGTATGGCCAGCTTGATGCGGAAACAGCCGGGCTGGCGACCAGGTTTTTTGAAACCGCTGCCCTCGATACCCGTGTCAGGCTGGCCGAACAGATTGCGGAGCGCACGATTGGGGTGAGCGGATTTTTTGAGTGGGAGACCTTCCCGGAAAAGGTGGCTGGAGGTGCGGCAGAATGACGCCTGCTGAAACGATTGCCCGATGGGCGGATAAATTGCGCGACATTTCCGCCTTGGGGTTAAAGTTTTCCC
Organism: Anaerolineae bacterium; assembly: GCA_016926805.1. Lineage (GTDB taxonomy): Bacteria > Chloroflexota > Anaerolineae > 4572-78 > J111 > JAFGNV01. The sequence goes on along the minus strand of JAFGNV010000110.1, from coordinate 1,832 downwards.
AAAACATTTACGATCTCGAGAATTATCGAGTTATTCAAAACATAGCCCTGGAAATGTTCGCCCTGGCCACTGGCCAATCTCCTGACCAAATTGAACCCCTGCGCGAGCCGATCTTGAGTAGACCGACGCCGTTTTCAGTGGGAGATGCCGCGGTTATCAATAACGCAGGTGAAATCTTGCTCATCCAACGCGCCGACAGCCGCAAGTGGGCCTTGCCGGGCGGGGCCATGTCGGTAGGTGAAACGCCAGCGGAGGGAGTCGCCCGGGAGGCGTTGGAAGAAACAGGGGTCAGGTGCCAGCCGATTGAATTGGTGGGGGTTTATGACTCGCGATTTCATCGTGACGCCTCGCCGCACCACCTGTATGTGTTTGTGTTTTTATGCCAACTTCTTGAAAATGAAACAGAAGAACCGTCCCACGCCCTGGAAATACTGGACCAGGGCTGGTTTGCTGAAGACAATTTACCAGCGCCGCTTGAATTGAGTCACATCCCCCGTATCCGCGATGCATTTGAGACCTGGCGGGGAAATTGCCGCGCGTTTTTCGATGGGATGGAGGGCAGGTCACGTTAGAGACGTGATTTACGTATAAAATATTCATAAAGATGGAATTATGGAGCAAAACAATGATCATCGCTTATGCCACTATCAACGATGCCCAAGAGATTTTAGAATTACAGAAACTCGCCTACCAAATAGAAGCCGAACGCTACCACGATTTTACCCTGCCCCCTTTAACCCAGACCTTCGAAGGAATGCAGCATGATTTAGAAAAAATGGTCGTACTCAAAGCGGTGCTTGAGGATAGGATCATTGGTTCGGTGCGGGCCGCCGAGGTCGACGGGACGTGTTACATTGGCCGGTTGATTGTGCATCCCGATTACCACAACCGGGGAATTGGCACCCGGTTGATGTACAAAATTGAAGAACACTTCAATGAAACCAAACGGTTTGAGTTGTTCACTGGCCACAAAAGCGCCGGGCCGTTACATATTTACCAAAAGTTGGGCTATCGAGAATTCAAGCGACGAGAACTCGACACCCACACCTTAGTATTCCTTGAAAAATGTGTTTAATTCAAAGAAGTTGAAGAAGATGCATGAGCTTCTCTCCCATCTTATAGAGGGTGTCCCATTGACTGGCAATGTGTCCAGGGATATGCGGACTTTCCTCATTTACCACGGTCATCCCAAAACGGCCGGGCATAGTTTGCGGGTAGCCGAGGAAGCCAGGCAGCTTGCGGCACGGTTTAATGCCAATGAAACGCAGGCCGAAATAGCGGGCTGGCTGCACGACGTCAGTGCGGTGTTTCCCTCGGTCCGGCGGGCCGACGTTGCCCGGCAACTGGGCCTGGACGTGTTGCCCGAAGAAGAAAAGATGCCGATGATTGTCCACCAAAAGCTCTCGGCCATACTGGCTTGTGAAGTTTTTGGTATCACAGACGCGGCTGTGCTCAGCGCCATTGGCTGTCATACCACTCTCAAGGCCGGGTCCACGGTTTTGGACAAGGTGGTGTTTGTGGCCGACAAAATCAGTTGGGATCAGGCCGGAGCCCCACCTTATTTGCCAGGTCTGTTGGCGGCCCTGGACGAATCGCTGGATCAGGCTGTGTTATGTTATCTGAGTTACTTGTGGCAGCAACGCGACTCTTTGCCCGTGTTGCACCCTTGGCTTGTGGCGGCTTACCGGCAACTATCTGCTACTAAAACTCATCCGGGTCTTATGGCTACCCGTTAAAAATAACGTGGTAGTAGAGAAGGGTCAGCACCTTGTTGACAGTTTTAGGGTCAGCACCTTGTTGACACATTTAGCTTAGCAAGGGTCAGCACCTTG
>JAFGNV010000109.1 GCA_016926805.1 Anaerolineae bacterium | reverse complement strand
GGTTTTGCAAGAAATAGAAGCCGCGCAAGGTTCAATCAACTTGAATGAATTGAGCCGGAAACTGTCTGTTGAGCGCAGCGCCCTGGAAGGAATGATCCAATACTGGGTGCGTAAAGGCCAGCTCAAGGATGACGCCCAAGAAAACGACGTTATCTCAAGGGTGTGCCATGCCGGGGCGTGCGGCAGGTCTTGTCCAGGGCCGCAGGGTTGCCCTTTTGTAATGACGATGCCCCGTACTTTTTCGCTGGCCCGGCGCGAGAAAGATTGAATCCCTCCGGCCTGAATCACCTAAGCCACCGCCAACAGGTGGCTTTTTTGATGGTGAATTTGTGTTAAGGCCTTGATTCGGGTACTCTATGTGAAGGTGGGTGCCCATGGGCCGTAAAGATAACCTCAGAGGGCAGCATTCATGAATTCATATCGACTCGCCAAATCAACAGTTGGGCTGTATGTAAAAATAGGGCTGGGAGGCATCATTCTCGCTGGCGTATTACTGTTATTTGGGCAAACTGAACCAGGCGGTTCTCCACTTCAGCCAACATTGATCGTCGCCCCAATGGTTTCGGCCACGCCAACCACACTAGTGACCCCACTTTCTCCATCAGCAACGCCAGACCCGGTGGTGACCCCTCCAACCCCGTCGCTAATTATCAAATCACCGGTAAGCACACCCACGCTTTTGCCGATCCCTGCGCCGGGTAAGCCAGTAGACTACACCTATAAAATTATCAACACCTATCCCCACGACCGGAACGCTTTTACACAAGGTTTAATTTTTATGGACGGAGTTCTGTACGAAGGGACCGGTCTTTATGGCCGGTCTAGCCTGCGCCGGGTGGATTTAGAGACCGGTCAGGTTTTACAGTCCCTTTCCCTGCCGCCGCAATTTTTTGGCGAGGGCATCACTCTATTTGGTAATCAAATCATCCAGTTGACCTGGAAAGCCAACACCGGTTTTGTTTATGATAAAGACAGTTTTGCGTTAAAAAAATCTTTTGGTTATCCCACCCAGGGTTGGGGTATTACCCACGATGGTGCGCGGCTTATCATGAGCGATGGTACTGCCAACCTATATTTTTGGGACCCTGAAACTCTCGCTGAAATCGGGCGAGTAGCAGTGTACGACAATAACGGGCCGGTGGTCAGACTGAACGAATTGGAATACATCAATGGTGAAGTGTACGCCAATGTCTGGCAGACCAATCTCATCGCCCGGATTGACCCCACCACAGGTCGAGTGTTGGGCTGGATTCGGCTGGATGGTTTGTTGACTACCGAAGACCTCAGCGAGCCGGTGGACGTGCTCAACGGCATTGCCTACGACGCCGAGAACAAACGGCTATTTGTTACGGGGAAGTTGTGGCCTAAACTATTTGAGATCGAGTTGGTGCCGGTGGAGTAGGAGCAGGATGAAGCGGAAACACTATCCCGGATTACGCATCTGGGCCAGCCTTATTGTTTTATTGGTTTTCCTGACCCTTACCGGCGGCCAACCGGCCCAAGCTCACCCCGCCGATATGTATTTTCAGACCCATACGGTCCACCTGACCCCCCACGGTATTCGTCTAACTTGGTCGGTTTACCTGGGGCCTTTGCTGGTACCGTTGGTTTATACCGAAGTTGACCAGGATCGGGACCAGGTGGTCGGCTCGGCGGAGGGGCAGGCCTGGGCCGAAACCATTTTACCCCAGTATTCTGTCAGCCTCGATGATACCCCTCTTGAGTGGCGACTCGAAGGCGTGGCGTGGCCGGAGTCTTTTACTGCGATGCAAACGGGCAATGAAACCATTCTCATTCATCTGGCCGCCGATTGGCCGACGGAACTGACCGGCAAACACCAACTCAAGTTGGACAACCAATACCAGGCTACCATCAGCGTCAATTGGTTCTATCTGAATGGGATTGATGGTGTTTCCTTTCGCCCTCCTACTCAGGACAACGGCCAGCTTCAAGTTGATTTTTTACCTCTGGAGGTAGAAGCCGGGATAGGTCAAACGATATCTGAGGAGGAGTGGCTCGCCTACTGGGATAGCGGCACACCGTCCCTCCCGGCGTTGGCCAGTCGAGCCGTGCTCCAGAAAGTCACCGGCGAAACCGGTTCCACGGTGCCGGAAGCCAACCGTCCTATTGCGGTCCTGACTGATTTGGTCAAAACCCCCCATCTGTCCTTACCGTTTTATCTGCTCGCCCTGGGTATTGCTGTGGTGTTAGGTGCCCTACATTCACTCACACCGGGACACGGCAAAACGGTGGTCGCTGCCTATCTGGTTGGCTCGCGTGGCACAACTTTGCATGCTATCAGCCTGGGTACCATTGTCACCTTAACCCACACCGGCTCAGTGTTTGTTCTGGGTTTGGTCACTTTGGCCGCTTCGCAGTATATTTTGCCCACCAGTTTGTTTCCGATGCTGGAAATTGCCTCGGGGTTGTTAATTGTGGGGTTGGGGGCATCGTTGCTTTACCAGCGCTGGCGAACCTGGCGCGATTCGGGCGATAAGAGCCATCACCATCACCACAACCATGACCACCACCACAACCATGACGACCATCACCATGTTCCTGATACTTCGGGCGTTTCCTGGCGGTCTCTGGTGACGCTTGGGGTGAGTGGGGGCTTGGTGCCGTGTCCCGATGCGATTGCTATCCTGCTGGTAGCCATTGCCATTAATCGAATCAGCCTGGGCCTGTCGCTGATTGTGGCGTTTAGCCTGGGGTTGGCCGTGGTGTTGATTATTATCGGGATGGCAATGGTTCATAGCCGTCGTCTGTTTGATAAAATGGACGCCTTCAATTGTTGGGCGCCAGTGATGCCGGTTATCAGCGCTGTCATTGTGTTGGGGTTGGGCCTGATTTTGACGATTGGTGCCTTCAGAAATATCAAACCTCTGACCGTTTCGTCAGCTTCTTCGGAGATGGCCCGTTTGTCAATGCCGGAGTCCGGCGGTGAGGGACAATCAGAAGTGAAATCTGGGGCCAGGCCATTCAACCTCGACCAGGCCAGTATCCTCTATATGGACGGCGACGAACAGGGTAAGAGCCAGCTCTTTCGGCTGAAACTGGCCGGCGGCGAGCCATTACAACTCACACATAATCCCGCAGGAGTACAGGGATATGCTTTGTCACCGGATGGCACCACCATTGTTTATACGGCCATGCGCGAAGACGGCGGGAGTGATTTGGCTGCGGCCAATGTGGACGACGGCGAGCCACGCGACTGGGAATGGCTGGCCTGTCCTGAATCCAGTTGTGGTGGGGCGGAATGGTCGCCGGACGGGCAGCGGCTGGTTTACGAACGAATTGCCCCGCCCTCGATGGAGGCCACCTCAGGATTACCCTCGTTGTGGTGGTTTGAAACAGAAACGGGCCAAACTGGCCCGATTTTTCAAGACAGCCAATGGCCGGGTTTCAACCCCCGCTGGTCGCCGGATGGACAATGGCTGAGTTACGTTTATCCCGGCAGCGGCAAGATGGAGCTTTACCACCTGACCGATGGCCGTCGCCATTCCCTACCCACCCAAACCGGGGTTCCGGTGGTCTGGAGTCCGGAAGGTGATGCTTTGCTGGTGACCAATGTGTGGGACGCAGGCCAACGCTCGCTGATTCATGTCTTTCGTTATGATCTAGCCACGGAAACGTTAACCGATTTGAGCGTAGCATCGACAGAAGGGGATAAGCCGGTTATGGACAGCGCCGTGGCCTGGTCACCCGATGGGGAGTGGTTAGCCGTGGTGCGGCGGGGATTGACCGAGGCTGGCGCAACCACCGGCAGCCGGTTGTGGCTTATGCATCCTGACGGCAGTGAGCAACGCCCCCTCACCGGAGAGTCCGACGTTATCTACGGCACGCCGGCCTGGTCGCCCGATGGCAAGTGTTTGCTGTATCACAACTACTCGCTGTCCGAGTCGCTGGCCACGCGGATATTTGTGTTGAACGTAGAAACAGGAGATGTACAAAAAGTGGCTGCCTCCGGCAGCCGGCCTACTTGGGTATATTAAAATTCACTGATAGAACAGAAAGAGAATTGAGAAGCAATGGCCAAAAAACAGAAAAAGCCGGGCTGGCATAAGTGTCTGAGATTTTACTGAGCAGTTGTCTGCGACTGAATTGACTGCGACGTGGCAAAGTCTTGTGTTGTGGTCAAAAGCCGATATGGTAAAATTTTCCAAATCAGGTATAATAGCGACTTCAAACGCAAAGAGGCGACGAATATTAATCGCCTCTTTTTGTTGGAATCTGCGTATTTACTCGGTAGGGACAGACTATTATTCTGTCCCTACCCCAACTGTTGCGAGGATACGAATCCGCCAAGTTACGCGAAGGGTTTTTAAGAAAATTTTTTTTCGCGTCACTCGGCGTCCCTGTATGGATTCTGACCAAAGGAGTATTTGTTGTGACGACTCAATCCATCTTAACTGAACTCGCCCGCCAGCGGATTCTTATCCTCGACGGCGCGATGGGAACGATGATTCAACGTTATCAACTATCCGAGACCGACTATCGCGGTGAACGTTTTAAAGATTATCGCCGGAATGTGCAGGGTAACAACGATTTGCTTTGTTTGACCCAACCTCATCTCATCAGGGAGATCCACCGGGCCTATCTGGAGGCCGGGGCCGACATTATCGAGACCAACACCTTTAATGCCAACGCCATCTCCCAGGCCGACTACGACATGGAAAACCTAGCCTATGAGATGAACTTGACCGCGGCCAAAATTGCCCGCCAAGCCGCCGACGAATTCACCACTCAAACGCCGTCCCAACCGCGCTTCGTGGCCGGTGCTTTGGGACCGACCAACAAAACCGCCTCCCTTTCGCCCGATGTCAACGATCCCAGTGTCCGTAATGTGAGCTTTGATGATTTGAAGGTGGCGTACAAAGAACAGGCACGGGGGCTGATAGCTGGCGGGGTAGACCTTTTGTTGATTGAAACCATTTACGATACCCTCAACAGCAAGGCCGCCTTTTTTGGTATCGATGAACTCCTGGCCGAAATCGGTCAACCTTTGCCGGTAATGGTTTCCGGTACCATCGCCGATGCCAGTGGTCGCACCCTCTCCGGTCAAACCACCGAAGCCTTCTGGTACTCGATGAGACACGCCCGGCCGTTTAGTGTAGGACTTAATTGTGCGCTGGGGGCGGCAGAAATGAGGCCGTATCTGGAGAACCTATCCCATGTGGCCGATACGCTGGTCAGTTGTTATCCCAATGCCGGGCTACCCAACGAGTTCGGCGGTTACGATCAAACCCCGGCTGAGATTGCGGCCTATCTCCAAGACTTTGCCCGGAGTGGTTTTGTCAACATTGTCGGTGGTTGCTGCGGCACCACCCCCAACCACATCCGGGCCATTGCTCAGGCCGTTGAAACAATCCAGCCTCGCCAGGTGCCGGAAGTTGAACCCTACCCCCGTTTTAGCGGGCTGGAGCCTCTGGCTATCACCCCCTTTACCAACTTCGTCAACATCGGCGAGCGGACCAACGTGGCCGGATCGATCAAGTTCAGGCGCTTGATTATGGAAGAGAATTACGAGGAGGCCCTGCGTATCGCGGCCCAGCAGGTCGAAAACGGGGCGCAGATGATTGACGTTAACTTTGATGACGGTTTGCTCGATGGCGAGGCCTGTATGACCCGTTTCCTCAACCTGATCGCGGTGGAGCCGGATATTGCCCGCGTGCCGATTGTCATCGATTCCTCCAAGTGGTCGGTTATCGAAGCCGGGCTGAAGTGCGTGCAGGGCAAGGCTGTGGTCAACTCCATCAGCCTTAAAGAGGGCGAGGCCGAATTCAAGCGCCAGGCCCGGCTGGTCCGGCGTTACGGCGCGGCGGTGGTGGTGATGGCTTTTGATGAGGCGGGCCAGGCGACCTCGGTAGAACGCAAGGTGGAGATTTGTACCCGGGCCTACCAGATTCTCAACCAGGAAGTCGGTTTTCTGCCCGAAGATATTATTTTTGATCCCAACATTCTCACCGTGGCCACCGGCATGGAGGAACATAACAACTACGCCGTCAATTTCATCGAGGCCACTCGTATCATCAAAAAAACATTGCCGCATTGTAAGGTTAGCGGCGGGGTGAGTAACCTGTCCTTCTCGTTTCGGGGCAACAATGTGGTACGCGAGGCCATGCACTCGGCTTTCCTTTTCCACGCCATCCGGGCCGGGCTGGATATGGCCATTGTCAACGCCGGACAACTGGCCGTCTACGACGACATTCCCCTGGACCTGCTGGAACGAGTTGAGGACGTTATTCTCAACCGTCGCCCTGATGCCACGGAACGGCTGGTCAGTTTTGCCGAAACCGTCAAAGGCCAGGTCAAAGAAACGGTTGGAGACCAGGCCTGGCGCAACCTGCCGGTCAACAAACGTCTGGAACACGCCCTGGTCAAGGGTATTCTGGACTATATCGAGGAGGATGTGGCAGAAGCCCACCAACAGTACGACAAGGCCTTAAACGTGATCGAAGGGCCGTTGATGGACGGAATGAACGTGGTGGGCGACCTGTTTGGCGTGGGCAAGATGTTCCTGCCGCAGGTGGTCAAGAGCGCCCGGGTGATGAAAAAAGCCGTGGCCTATTTGTTGCCCTTTATCCAGGCGGAAAATGCTCAGAGCGGGAGCGAGGCTAGGCAAGTTCCCAAAATCCTGCTGGCCACGGTTAAAGGCGACGTGCACGATATTGGCAAGAACATTGTGGGCGTGGTGTTGAGTTGTAACAATTACCAGGTCATTGACCTGGGGGTGATGGTGCCCGCCGAAAAGATTCTGCAGACCGCCCGCGAGCAAAACGTAGACATCATCGGCCTGAGCGGGCTGATTACGCCCTCGCTGGACGAGATGGTGCACGTGGCCGAAGAGATGACGCATCAGGATTTTAAGGTGCCGTTGTTGATTGGTGGTGCCACCACCTCGCGCATTCACACCGCGGTGAAAATTGCGCCCGCCTACCATCATACCGCGGTCCACGTGCTCGACGCCTCGCGCAGTGTGGGGGTGGTGGAAAAGCTGCTCAATCCCAATACCCGGGTTTCGTTTGGCCGGGAGGTACAGGCTGAATATGAACAATTGCGCGAGAATCACCGCCAGAAACGGACCCAAAAACCGTTGCTTAACCTGGCCACGGCCCGCGCCCGTCGTTTCCAACCCGACTGGTCCCAGGCGGATATTGTCAGGCCGAGTTTTTTGGGTGTGAAAGTGCCTGACTCGATTAATCTGGGCAGCGTGGCTGAGCGGATCGACTGGACGCCGTTGTTCCATACCTGGGAAATCAACGGCAAGTATCCCGATATTCTTTCCGACTCGGTCAAGGGCCGGGAGGCCACCGACCTCTTCAATAACGCCCAAACCCTGCTCCGCAACATTATCACCCAGGGCTGGTTGACTGCCCGTGCCGTGCTTGGCTTTTTCCCGGCCAACAGCGAGGACGACGACGTTAAGCTCTACACCGACGAATCGCGCCGCGAAGTGCTGGCGACCTTCCATACCTTGCGCCAGCAAAGCGACAAAGGCCCCAATCGTCCCTGCCTGGCCCTGGCCGATTTTATCGCGCCCATTGATAGTGGTATGGTCGACTACCTGGGCTGCTTTGCTGTCACTACCGGGATTGGCCTGAAGGCGTTGGTGGCCAAATTTGAGGCCGAGCACGATGATTACTGCGCTATAATGGCCAAAGCCCTGGCTGATCGTTTGGCCGAGGCCCTGGCCGAGTGGCTGCACGAGCAGGTGCGCCGGGAGTTATGGGGTTACGCGCCAGAGGAGAATTTTACCAACCAGGACCTCATCAAAGAAGCCTATCGTGGTATCCGGCCCGCTCCCGGGTATCCCGCCTGCCCCGATCACACCGAGAAAGGAATTTTGTTTGACCTGCTCAACGTGCCGGAGAAGATTGACCTGCATCTGACCGAGAATTTTGCCATGACCCCCGCTGCAGCGGTCAGCGGTTTTTATTTCGCTCACCCGGAGTCGCGCTATTTTACCGTGGGTAAAATTGGCCGCGATCAGGTGGAGGATTACGCCCGTCGCAAGAGGATGCCGGTGCAAGAGATGGAACGGTGGCTACGGCCCAATTTGGATTGAGCCATTACACCGGCCGAGGAGGGTGGTTATTGAAATCTCTGTGGAAAATTATCGGAAGGCTATTGCTCATTGTCGCCGGGTTGGTCGTTCCACTGTTGGCCCTGGAGATGGGGGTACACCTGCTGGGTCTGGCTCCTCCCGCCGACCCCGACCCGGCGATTTGGGAACCTCATCCCCTGTTTGGCTGGTGGCATATCCCACATAACGGCGGCATCTTTCATAGCAGCTACAACGAGTTTGAGGCCGAGGTGCAGATCAATGCGCGGGGACTGCGCGACCGGGAGATTGGCTACGACAACCCTACCGGCGCGTTCCGTATTTTATCCCTGGCCGACTCCTTTGGCGAAGCCTTGCAGGTCGACTTGGCCGACACGTATCACAAACAATTGGAAACGTTGCTGGCGGATTCTCTGAACCGGCCCGTAGAAGTGCTGAACGCGGGCGTCGGGGGGTGGGGCACGGACCAGGAGGCCATCTTTTACGTGGCCGAAGGATTTCGCTACCAACCCGACATCGTCCTGCTGGCCTTTTTTACCCGCAATGATGCGGTCAATAACTATGGGCCGTTAGAAATTGCCCGCAATGGCGGCAGTCAGCAAAAAGAGTTTTTCACCTTGAGTCAGGATGGTAAGTTGATTCCACCCGTGGTTCAAGAGAAGCAAACTGTTTTTACCGAACTCAATCAGGTGAATACCGGATTTGGTCAGCCGTTAACCCCGGATATTGATGAGAACGCCCCCCCGCTCCTGGGTTTGTCCGACACCCTGTGGCGGGGGTTGGCTTTATATCGCTTTTTGGTGCCCTACTTGCGCGACATTCCCGCCGTGATACAGTGGTTGGGTCCCAGCGGTATTCTGGGCGGGGAAGGGGTCGTCCGCGCCGGTCATCCTGCTACTCCCATTCCTTTTTTTGTTTACCAATCGCCGCCGGATGAGGATTTTGAAGCCGCCTGGGCCCTGACCGAGGCGATTATTGTCCGGTTGCGGGATGAAGTTGAACAGCGTGGAGCCAGGCTGGTGGTGGTCATTGTGGCTGCGCCGGAACAGGTTTATCCCGAGGCCTGGGCCCGCACGCTGGCGGCCCACCCAGCCATGCAAACCTTAAATTGGGATTTGGCGGCTCCCAATCGTCGTTTGGCCGGTTTTTTGGCCAAACAGGGCATTCCCTATTTGGATTTGTTGCCGGTTTTTCGTGAGGCCGCCCTTAAGCCTGACTCACCCTCTCTACATTTTCGTCACGACCAACATTGGACGGTGGAGGGGCATCGGCTGGCTGCCCCGGCGATTCATGATTTTTTGATGCAAGAAATTAGTTTGGGAGTTGGTAAATGATTGACACCATAAATTTTCCACTCTTTTTTGCGGCATCCTGGGCCCTCATCCTTGCGCCGGGACCAGATATGATTTATGTTATCACCCGGGGAATCTCGCAGGGACGCAGGGCCGGGTTACTCTCGGCTCTGGGCGTGACGTTGGGTATTCTGGTTCACACTACCTTTGCTGCTTGTGGTCTGGCTATCCTCCTGCAAATGTCGGCGATTGCTTTTATGATTGTAAAATATATTGGGGCTTTGTATTTAATTTACCTGGGATTCAAAGCGCTCAAAAATAAAAGTAAGTTCGCCTTATTGGAAAAGCAGAAGGAGTTGGACTCTGGCGCGATTTTATGGCAGGGAATGTTGTCAAACGTTCTCAATCCCAAGGTGGCTCTCTTTTTTCTTGCTTTTTTGCCCCAATTCATTAACCAGAACAGTAATTTGGTTACCTTGCAGATGTTGACTCTGGGGATTATTTTTGCTTTGTTTGGAATTGCGTTTCTGAGTGTGGTGGGTTTTTTTGCCGGAGGAATTGGAAGTTGGTTCTCACGTAGACCGCAATTTGCCAGCAATATTCAGTGGCTGACCGGGGTGATCTTCATTGGTTTGGGCCTACGACTGGCATTGGCCAAGCGTGGATGAATTTCAGTTGGAAACAAAACCGATTATCCGGCAATTTCCAGGGGCGTGTCTACGCGGGGGTGGGGAATCTCTGCCTGAATTAACAACCCCCCATCGGCTTGATTTTGCAGTTTCAGCCGTCCACCTAACAACGCCACTCGTTCGCTGAGACCCAAAAGACCATAGTGTCCCCTGGCGGAGAGGATCGACAGGTCAAAATCTTCGGCCAGACCCGTACCATTATCGGCAATCGAGATCATTAGCGTTCGCGGCGAGGTGTGTTTGAGAGAAATCTCCACAGTCGTGGCCCGGGCGTGTTTACGGACGTTACTCAACCCTTCTTGAATGATGCGAAAAATGGATAACTCAATCGCCTCGGGGAGACGGCCGAGGTTAGTGTCCAGATCAAGCGTTAAATCGATGCCCGTACGGTCGGTCCAGTCACGGGTGTAGGATTGAAGGGCGACTCCCAGGCCCAGGTTGTCGATGGTGGGTGGGCGCAAGTTACTGCAAATCCGTCGTAGATCATCCACAAACAAACGAATACTGTCGCAGATTTCGCCAAGCTCTTGGGCAAACTCCGGCTGCAAATCATGGTCTGCTTCAATTTCTTCCAATTGATAGTTGATTCCCAACAAATCCTGAATCAATTGATCGTGCAGTTCTCGAGCCAGACGCTTGCGTTCCTCTTCGCGTTCCGTCATCAGGCGGCGCTGGGCCGCTTGCAGAGCCTGATTCGCCTGGTCAAGCGCCCTGACTTGTTGAGCCAGTTGATCAATGAGCTGCTGGTTGAGTGAATCTTGCGCGGCCAGATTCCGCTCCAGCAGTGTCTGCTGATGGCGTAATTTTTCCGCCTGTTCTCGGGCGCGATAGTAACTATCTAAGGCCCAGATGGTGGGGGTGAGTTGCTGACGGTCGGTGGTGCCAATGAGGGCGGCGGCAACCTGTTCGCGAGTAGTTTCGTCGGTGCGGTGGATCGCCACGCGTCGGCCCTGGCGCAAGACGATAATCCGGTCTGCAACCGCAAATAAATGATCAAGGTCTTTGCTACAGAAAATAACCGCAGCCCCTCGTTGTTGCCAGGCTTGAATGAGCGTGAGCAGATTCTGCTGATAGGGGTAACTCAATAAGGTGGTTGGCTCGTCAACAATGATCAACTTGGCGGGATGGGTCATGGCGCGAGCGATGGCGATCATCTGGCGTTGTTCACTTGAAAGGTTAGCTACCTTTTCGCGTAGTGAGGTGATATGTACATCCAATTGAGTCAAGATACGAGCGGCTTCTTTATCCATTCGCCGCCGATTGGGTACCTTGACCCATTTGCCCATCACCGCCCAGCCGATTTCATTGCCCAGAAAAATGTTACCGGTAATATCTAATTGTTCGGCCAGGTCGGGTTGCTGGTGAATAACCTCAATGCCCATGTCTCGTACCCGAAAAGGCCAGGACAGCCGCCGCCCATCAAAGTAGATGTCACCTTCGCTGGGCTGATAAAGACCGGCCAAGAGCATCGCCAGCACGGTTTTACCTGATCCACTCCGACCGGCCAGCCCGATAACTTCGCCTGGGTAGATATCAAAGCTCACTTGCTGTACTGCCGGTAGGGTACCGAAACTTTTGGAAAGGTTGATAACTCTTAACAATGGGTCCATTGGAGAAACCTTTTCAATTGCCCAAAGGTTTGCCGGAGCTTAATGTAAAGTGCTTCGGCGTTGCCAGGAATCCAACAGAATTGCTAGCAGAATGATAAAGCCAAGGGCCACCGATTGCCAATACGCCGGAAAGCCCAATAGCACCAAGCCATTACGCAACACCTGCATAAAAGCCGCCCCCAGCAATACACCTAAAATACTTCCTTTGCCGCCAAACAAACTGGCCCCACCAATGACCGCCGCAGCAATGATGTCTAATTCGTAACCAAATGCAGCTGTTGGTGCGGCTACACCTAAGCGGGCGGTCATCAATAAACCACCAATTGCAGTAAGAACGCCGCACAGGGTATAGACCAATACCTTAATCCGGGTTGGGTTAACTCCCGAAACACGTAAAGCTCGTTCGCTATTGCCCAACGTATAAATGTAACCTCCCAGCACGGTCTGGCTCAGTAACAGGCTAACCAGCACAGCCAGGCCCAGCATAATTAGAAATGGTAATGGAAAAGGCCATGAGCCAAGTGGCAGGTCGTATTGACCCAGATCACGAAAACCCTGGGGTAGGGAACGCACCGGCCAGCCACCCGTTAAAATTAGGGCAATACCCCGAACGATACTCGTCGTGATGAGCGTTACAATAAAAGGTGGTAATTGGAGGCGGCTGATAACAGAGCCGTTGACACTACCCACCAGCGTACCGGCCAATAGGCCTCCCATAATGGCCAGAGGCACCGATAGGCCGGCCCGCAAAGCATAAGCACTAACCAGTCCGGCCAGGGCCATCACCGCCCCAACGGACAGATCGATGCCGCCAATAATGATAACGATAGCTTCACCAAAAGCCACAATGGCAATCCAGGAGAAGGCCCGGGCCACGTTAAAGAGGTTGTTGGAGGTAAAGAAGGTATCGGTCCACAGACTTAGAAAAGTGCAGACCGCCAGTAACAGAATGAGAACAACCAACTCCTGGCGACTGATTAAACGACGCCAGCCTGACTTGAGCAGTTCGATCAGACGCGGTTCGTCCTCAATTTGCGACAGCAAAATGACTTTCTCGTTCATTGCCCCTCTGGGCTTAAATAATGCTTCACCCGGCTCCTGGCCTTAATCCTAAAGCCAAAGTGCGACCCACCAGCCTCGGGACTAAGGTTTGATGGTCTACAGTCCTTAGTCAGGGCCTTGCGCGTCGCACCCGTCCAGCAGAAAAAAAGATTGGGGGATGTTACAAAGAGTTATCTGTAATAACTATCGTCTTTTACGTAATTGATCGAGCATAATGGCGACCACAATAACAAAGCCCTGCACCGCTTGCAGCCAGTAAGCGGAAACCCCGGTGAGTACCAGGCCGTTACGCAAAACGCCCATAATCAAGGCCCCAATGAGCACCCCCAAAATGGTGCCCTCGCCGCCCATCAAGCTGGTGCCACCCACCACTGCTGCGGCGATGACGTCTAACTCGTAAGCATTACCGGCTGTGGGGGCAGCCACGCCCAGGCGCGCGGTCATCAGCACGCCGCCAATGGCG
>JAFGNV010000108.1 GCA_016926805.1 Anaerolineae bacterium | reverse complement strand
CTATTCTACTCCCCAGTCCAACTTCGCTCAACTACCCCTGATTTCCCTTAACCTATTTTATGTCTTCCCCCAAACCCGAACTAACCCGTTGGTCGTAGATGATTTTTACTTAATCTTCACGCTCTGAATAACCTGGCGTAAAATCTCAGCCGGTCTGATCCCTTCGGCTTGCCCTTCAAAATTCAGGATCAGGCGATGGCGCAAGGACGGCAGCATGACGGCTTGCAAATCTTCGTAATCCACATTGTGACGTCCCTCGATCAAGGCCCGAACTTTGGAGGCAATAATCATTGCCTGCAAGCCGCGCGGGCTGGCCCCGTAGCGCACGTACCGTCGCACTATATCCGGCGCCAGTTGGTGTTGGGGATGAGTCGCTTCCAGCAGGTTAACTGCATACGTGGTGAGATGACTGGCAATTGGGACCTGCCGGGCCAGGCGTTGCATGGCCACAATGGTGGCGCCATTGGTGATGATCGTTGGTAAAGGTTCGTCCGCGCCGGTGGTCAAGTTGGCAATCTCAATCAGTTCGTGGTGCTCGGGAAAATCGACCTCGATATGGAACATGAACCGGTCGAGTTGGGCCTCTGGCAGCGGATAGGTGCCTTCCATTTCAATAGGATTTTGGGTGGCCAACACAAAAAAGGGCCAGTCCAATTGATAAGTGGTCTTGGCCACCGTTACTTTGCGTTCCTGCATTGCCTCCAGGAGAGCCGACTGCGTTTTGGGCGTGGCCCGGTTGATTTCGTCGGCCAAAACGATGTTGGCAAAGACGGGTCCTGGCTCAAAACGGAAAAAGCGTTGTTGGCTTGTTTCATCCGTCGCTATAACCGTTGTGCCGACAATGTCTGCCGGCATCAAGTCCGGCGTAAACTGGATTCGGCTGAAATCGCAGTGAATTGCCTGGGCCAGGGTTTGAATGAGCTTTGTTTTCCCCAAACCGGGCGCGCCTTCCAGCAAGGCGTTCCCACCGCCCAGGAGGGTAAACAGTAATTGTCGTACCAGATGTTCCTGACCCACAATGAACCGGCGTACTTCCTCCTCGATGGCGGCAACCGTCTGCCGAAAATCATCAACACTGATCTGCAAATCAGTCGGTTGGGTTTGATACTCCTGGTATTCTTGATAATCCTGATAATTCTGGTAGTCTTGATAACTTTGTGGTGAATATGTTGATTGCATCTGTCAATTCCTTCCTTCCTTAACTTTTTCAATCTTGATCTATTGAATTCTCAACCGTCCCCAACGTCGCCAGGCGATTTCTACGGGCCACAGCATAAGGGCCAACCACAACAACCAGGGCCATAAGTCTTTGGTTTTTGGGGTGGTGGCCGTTACGTCAATCAGGGCAGTATCGGCTGGGTCCCCTCCATCCGATCTCAACACCTGCCCGCCGGTTTGGTTGGCAATTTTTCTGAGCAGTGGCTCACCCGCATCGTCGTCGGGCAGGCTATACTCGGCGGGATAAGGGACGGTAAAACCAATGGCGACGGTTTCATCGGATTGCTCAGTCCGGGTCTGAGTGACCTGCAATTGATACGCGCCCGGATCGGCAATCTTCAGTCGTTGCTGGTATCGGCCCGGCGAAACCTGGAGCAGGGTTAGCGGAACTTCTCGCCCGCCAGGGGTGGTCAGTGTTGCCTCGGTGCGGCTCAAATCGACCGTCTGGCCGGAGGCAGTCACGCCATCGGCGCTGAATGTCACCACCCCATTGGGTTCAACTTCGGCCTGCAACTCCAGCAACCCCAAATCCGGCGCAGGCAGGGTGTAGTCGACCACCTGCCCCCAGAAACGAGCCGCATCGGGCCAGCTTTTCCAGGTGTTAGTCCACTCGTGCCCCGTGTCCGAACTCCAGGCGGCCACCCGGCCCAGACCGTAACCCCACACGCCCAGCAGCGGGTCGCCCGGGCCGGCCTGCAGAGCTGTTTCAGCCTGAAGTTTGGGCGTCATGGCAATATAGCCGGTCAGCGGCGGAATGAGCGAACCGGTGTTGTCCGGGTCAGTTTGCCCAGCCGTTACAAAACCGCGCAGAATTGAGTGAGGCGCGGGCGCCGCCGGGTCGTAGTCGCCTTCTTGCACGGCATTGCTGCGCAGAATGTCGCTCTCGGCAATGGTCAATTCCGGCAGTTCATCGGGGCTGCCAGCGTAATGGTAGCGGCCCCGTCCCCGGTCGGCCAGACGGGCCATTAAATCCACATCGGTGTCGCCGCCAATGGATACCGTGGATAGGGTAACATCGGCGGCCAGCGCGGCATCAACAATGGCGTCATAATCGGGGATAGGATTATCGGGATTTTGGCTGTCGCGCTTATCGTATGATGTGCCGTCGCTAAACAGCACCACGTGCCGGGCAGCACTGATTGATTCCTGTTCAACCAGCGCGGGAATTCCTTCCCTGAGGGCCGCCAAAATCCGGGTGGCACTGCCGGGTTTAATTTTTGAGATTTCTTCTTGAATTTTTAGCAGGGTGGCCCCATCACTGACCTTTTGAAACGGGAGCGCCCATTCGTAATCGGTGTCAAAAATAAGGATTCCAATCACATCCTGGGGACCCAAGATGTTGGTGGCGCGGATGGCGGACTCTTTGGCCAGTACCAGGCGAGTTCCCAATTCGCCGCGCTCTTCAACCATGCTGCCGGAGTGGTCGATAATCAACAACAGAGTCACCGGCGGGCGTTCCTCGCGAATAGGCGGGTCCAACGAGAGAGGGATTACTTCGGCCAGCGGCGTATCTTCGTACTTGCCCAGGCTGAAACTGTTGCGTCCGCCCGTCACCAGCAGGCCCCGCCCCAGGCTGCGGACAAATTCTTGTACGGCAATCATCTGCTCCAATTTGAGCAGCCGCGCCGACACATTAAGCAGAACCATGCCGTCGTACACCTCCAGCGCTGATAAGCGGTCCGGCAGGTCGGCAGAAGGGATGGTTTGCGGAATGAATCCGGCTTTTTCCAGCCATCCGGCAAAGGTTGCCGTTTCGGGCGGGTTATCGCCCACAATCAAAATTTGGGGCGATGGAAAGACCTTGCTGGTCGCGGACAAACGGTTGTTGGCTGGCTGGCTATCGTTGGCCGTGGTAACCGTTGCTTCAAAGGTGTGCAGGCCGAGTTCTTCGATTTCGGTTTCAAAGGTAAAGCGGTTGAAACCAGGGTCTAACGGAACCGTGTTCTTATTTAATGAGGCTTTATCCTGAGTTAGAACAAGTTGGGCCTGGGTGGCCCGGGGAGCGTGGACAATCACCTCCACGTCAAATATTTCTCCCGGCCGCAAGGTGGCAGGTACGGTCAGTTCAACCAGGCGGACATCGCTGGCGTTTGACAAATCCATACTGGCCGGAATGAACACGTCGACGGGAATGTGTTGGCGGGCCAGGCGAGCCAGCATTTCCTGGGTGTTCCCGGTCGTGGACACTCCGTCGGAGAACAGCACCAGCCGTCCGGGCTGGTCGTTGAGCAGTTGAATCCCGGTTGCAAGAGCTTGGGCCAGGTTGGTGACGCTGGGGTCGAGCGAGAGAGACCTTTCCCCGGCCGCCTGTTCTTCAGAGGAAGTTGCCTTCGCCACAATGGGTTGATCGGCAAAATAATAAACTACAATCGCGTGGGGAAATTGGGCGGTCAAGCGGGCCACTTGGGCGGCAAAAGCCTGTTGGTCGGCGGCAGAAATGCTGGCCGATTGGTCAACCAGCAACACCAGCCGTTCCTGCGTCGCGCCAGTGGTAGCCTGGTCGGGAACGAGGGTGGGTTGGGCCAGGGCCAGCCCCACCAGCACGATGATGGCCAGCCGCAACAGAAACGCGCCAAAGGGCTTAAAACGCCGTCGCCAGGCAAAGGCCATCACCAGAAGCCAGAGCGCCGGGATTAGCAGGAGGGCTGCCGGGTTCTGCAAAACTATCTCCGCCATGCCAGCCATCCTTCCACACCCACTACAACCAGAACCAGTCCAACCAGCCAGGGCCAGAGTTCAAAATATTCTTTTTCGGGCGATGTCGTGGCCGTTGTCTCCAGCCCCGTCAGGATTTCAGGGGCAAAACGGGCGGTCAGGTTTGATTCTAACGCCGATCCAGCCTGGACCGCGAACGCTCCGGCCAGCCGGTCGCTTTCATTGAAGATTTTGTAGAGGCCGGGTTGGGTGGTTTGGGTAAATTTGCTCCGCTCATCTTGAGCCGGAGATGGCAGGAAAAGGCGGCGCCCATCCGGCGTTTCCACGCTCAGATTTTGGTCAAGCAATACCGGCTCGCCCAGGGCCACGGCTGCGGTATCGGAGGCGGCGAGTAGATATGACATCGCGTTGGCGGTCAATAACGGCAGGGCCAACCGGCCGGCCAGATTACTCTCGTTCAGATTAAAAGCCCAGGCCACGATTCGACTATGGCCGGTAGCGCCATGAAAAATAAGGGGCAGACGGTCAACATTTTGGGAATCCAGAACCTGTCCGGCCAGATTCTTCTCGGTCAAGGGAAAACTCATGAGATCAGGTTCGATCCAATTGGGCAGCGTAACATTGGGGACCTGGCCAAAAAAGACCCCGGACCAATCGATACCCGTCAGCAGGTCCGAGGCGGTGACATCGTCGGGCCGCACATCGTAGGCAAAATACCCGGCGGGCAGTAGCTCATGATCGAGCGGTGGGTTGACAACCAACAGGTTGCCCTCCGGCCACCAGGTGAGGTTGAGGGGCAGGCCGTCGAACACAACCAGGTCAAAATCGGTCAATTCATACCGATTTAGCGATGCGGTATCGGCGATGGTCAGTTCGACTCCTTGGGCCTCAAGAGCACGCGCCAGGGCTTTATCTTGCGGCTCAGGCACGTCGGAAACCAGCAATGTCTGGCGCTGCATGGCGCCGGTCAAGAACAATTCAGACCGGTTGTCCAGGGGCAGGGCGTCGGACTCGATAAGTTCCACGGCGGCAGTCTGGGTTGCCGGGGGCAGAGTCCAGGCGCGGGTTGTTTCGGCGTGCGGGCCGAGGGCAACGGTAGATTGTCCTGCCGGTTGCCCGTTGACCAGGATTTGCAGGGTACGATTGACCGGCGTGTCGCTGTAGTTGACCACGCGCGCGAACAGGCGATGGCGGCCATCCGGCCAGGTTTGCGCGGAAACGTTCAACAGGGCCTGGTTCGGCGCGCTCGGCTCGGGGGGGATGAATTGCCAGGTAACCGGAAGCTGCATCGGTGGCAGGTCATCGGCCTCAAGGGAGTAATTGCCGTCGGTAAGCACCGTAATCTGGGTTTCACGGTTGGGGTTGACAAGGCCATTGGCCAGGGAGAGGGCGGCGGGCAGGTCGAGGCCGGTTGCGCCAGGAGTTAAAGGGTCAAGCGCGGCCTGGGCCTGGGCCTTTTGTTGTCCGTCAAGGTTCAGGATGATTTCAGGGCGGCGGTTGAGACCGATCACAACCAGCGAGTCATTATCATACATTTCCTGGATGCGGTTCTGAATGACCTGCCGGGCCAGGTCGAAACGGCTGGCGGATTGCCCGGCATCTTGAGCGGCCATACTGGTGGTGGTGTCCAGAATAAAAATGACATGCTGCGGTTGGTGCAGCAGAAAGGAAAAAGCGGGGCGGGCCAGTGCCAGGGTTAGGGCGGTGGCCACGCCCAGTTGCAGGATGAGCATTAACGAGATAGGGATATAACGCGGAACAACGCCTTGCTTTTTCTGCTGGAGGCCATCCCAGAGCCGCATGCTGGACACGAGCAGAGGTTTGCGTCGGGTAGAGAGCAGATGCAGCAAAATTATGATAGGCAGGGTGAGGGTGCCCAGCAAGGCCAGGGGAGCGAGTAGGGTCATCGCAATACTCCCCGCTGGCGTAGAAAGGGCATTACCTTTTGTTCAAGCGGCCATTCAGCCAAAATGCGGCTGTAGGTGGTTCCCTGGCGGGTGCAGATTTGCTCCAGGGCGTTACACCAGCGGCGTACCCGCAAGCGATACTGGGCCAGGGTTTTTTGGTCGATGTAAAAAGGCTCGTTCTGGCTGGTTTCGATGTCTCTGAAGTCAAAGTCGCCTTCGATGGTGGGGCGCATTTCTTCGGTGGTTAGCAGGTGCATTACCAACACCTGCCAGCGGGGCAAGGTGAGGTGGCGTAAGCCTTCGGCCAATTCCTCGCCCATTTGCTGTTCGTCGAATGTTTCAGACGGGCAGATGGTATCCAGCAGGTCGGAAACCAAAATGAGTAAACCGCCCTCGGAGTGAACACGAGCATACTTGCGTAAACTACCGGCCAGGCCGACGCCATTTTTTACGCCTATGGGGTCAAGCAAGGGCGGGACGGGCTTGAGAGAAGTCAGAAAACGAAGTGAGGAAATAACTTGCTGCTTGCCGTGCGTGGGGCCAAAACTGTCACCCAAGGTGTCACCAAAAGCGGTGATGTTGACCCTTTCGCCGCCAGCCAAAGCCAGGTAGGCCATTGCTCCGGCCATCCGGCGGGCTACATTCCATTTGCTGCGCTTGCGCCGCAAAACAGCCGGGTTGTCGGGGCTGGCGGCATCTTCCAAATAGGACTCGGTATCCGGCTCCCAGGCCATGGAGCGGCTGCTGTCGAGCAAAATGTGGACGTTGACGCTCTGGGCAGCTTCGCCCAATTTGACAAACAGTTCTTCGTGGTGAGCGTAAATATGCCAGTCGATGTGGCGGAGGTCGTCGCCGGGCACATAGGCCCGGTGGTCGCTAAAGTCGAGCGCGGGCCGTAATTTACGGCTACGTTGTTCGCCCAAGGTAACACCTCGCAACACCGGCGCGGTGCGGAAGCTAAGACTTTCCAGACGACGCAAAAACCTCTCATCAAAGAGAGGGTCGGTTGATTCTTTTTGCTTTCGTTTGAAGATATTCAGTTGCATTAGCTTATACTTGGGCGCGTTGTGCCAGGAGTAGATCAGCGCCGGGCAAGGGATGAGATTGTTGAGTTGGAAAACGTTTGTTTGAAATTCTTGGTTGTTTTTTGCTACCTTGCATCTTGAATAGTAGCCTAAATCAGGGGCGGCGTCAAGTGAGGCATATTTCTCATTTTCGGTTACAATTCCGTTTCGGAATCGCCAATAACGGTCCATTTACGCCCGTTCTCGGCAGGGGGATAAGGGGCGGGTAAGGCAGGCAGCGAGTAGGATTGGGGTTTATCGGAGGCATTGATGACAAAAACAGGGGGTTGGGGGGGCATGGCTTGGGTTGTTCTGTCCAGCCGGTTGGGTTGACGGGCCAATACATAGACCAGCAGCAGGGTGGTGGGGATGCTGGCGGCCACACCCAACAAAACGCCAATCACCACGGCCACGGCATCCGCGCTGGCCCGGAAGCCAAAAATAACAGCCAGGGTGACGATAAAGATGATTCCAATGATCAGAAAACTGCGTTTCATAGGGTTAACATCCTACTTTACCAACCGTAACTGTTGCCCCAACATCAACTCCAAGCCACGGCGACGTCGGGAACCGGGCGGAGCCAGGCGGCTCCAGCGGCCTTCGGTGCCGGTGGGCTGTAAGAATCCACGTTCGTTTTCTTCTGTTTCAGACCATTGGCGGGTAATTCGATGGCCAGTTTGGAGTCGGTTGACCACTTGTCTGATATCCGCTTCGGCAACAAGGGCGGCCTGAAAACGGGTCACCTGGCCTTTGGCAACCAGCAAAAAATCGCCCCGGCCCAGTAATTTTTCGGCCCTGGTGCCTGGAATACCAGCGGCAATCCGAGCATCATCTGCGCTGGCCACACTGCCGACGAGCCGTACCGGAAAATTGCTGCGGGTCAAAGAGCCGATGGTGGCGGCCAGAGGTTTTTGCGTGCAGGCTATCAGATGTAGTCCGGCGCTGCGTCCGCGCTGGGTGAGGCGGGTCATCAGGCGATCCATGGCCTTGCCGCCCTGTTCCATCAAGTCGGCCAGCTCGTCGATGAAAATAATCAGTCGTGGTTGAGAGATGTTTTCGTGATCCCGGCGCACCATTTCACCAACCATTTCGCCCAGGAGAAAGATGGCTTGATGAACGTCATGGACAATGGGGCGTAACAGGTGTGGCAATCCCGGGCCATCTGCGGGGGTGAAAGGTCCAAATCCTGTACCTTTGGGATCAATGAAGATTATCTGAACCTCACCCAGTCGATTATGCATTGCCAGCGACAAAGCCATACTACGGGCCAAAACGGTTTTACCGGAGCCGGTCGTCCCGGCGATCAACACGTGGGCTACTTCGGGCGACGAGAGGCGGAGTAATAGGGGCAGTCCTTTCTCATCCAGTCCCAAGACAGCCGCCTGCCGTGGAATCTCATCCAGTTGGTTACAGAGGGGCAACAGGCGCACCGTTTGCGCGTCGGCGCGGGGTACTTCTATTTGGACTGCCGCTCCCTGACGGGAAATCCGTACATCCGGCGCATTCAGGCGCAAGGCTACCTCTTCGGAGAGGGCGATGATATGAGCTACCTTGGTGGTGAGTTCCGGGATGACCCGATAGCAGACCCAACGGGGGGTAACCGTTCCGCCCAACACCCGGCACGGCGCGCGATGATGGGCCAGTACTATTTCGATTTGATTGGCCTGATAATCCAGGATATGTTCAATGTTGGGTTGGGCAGGCATGAGAGAATCCCCTTGAGCCGTATCGTCTCCACAATTTGAAAAGATACTGATATTATACTAGAACATACGTTCTAGTGTCAAGGGGAAAAATAAAAAATGACCCGGTTTTAAGGTTGCCAAGTCACAATTGAAGGTTCTGACAAACCAAACCTGGCCAGTTTTTAAAACCTGCCGGGTTCTTATTGGGTCATGGTTTGAGCTTTGTTCAGGGCTTTCATTAAGTTTGATTTGCGACGCGCCGCGTTATTGGGATGGATTGCGCCTTTTTGGGCTGCTTTATCCAAAGCTTTTATTGCCTTTTGCACCTCTTCTTTGGCTGCGTCGAGTTCTTTTGCTTCGATCTGGGCGCGGGCGCGTTTGACGTAGGTCCGAGCCGTGGTGCGAAAATAGCTGTTTTGAGCGTTTTGATTGATATTCTGGCGAGCGCGCTTGGCAGATGATTTGAGATTGGCCAAAATTATCCTCCTGAGATTTCTCTACTCTAAAAATGAGAGGCGACTCCCGTTAGGTGGGGTTCGCCCCGGTTACGATCTTTGCAAGTCATTCGTTGTTGGAAACCAAAACGAGAGTTTAGCCTAAAGCGTTGATTTTGTCCAATTTGGGAATTACTTTTTGCGATGATGTAACAGGCCGTTGGCAGCTGTGGCCCCCAACAAAATCATCACCAGGCCGCCAAAAACCAACGCTCCCACCGACAGATGTCGGGGCAGTACTACACCCGCATCAGGTAGCGTCGCCCCCGTAATGGGCATCCCCGGTGTTCCAGCGGGAGTTGGGGTATGGGTTGGGGTGGGGGTATTGGTAGGCAGGCGAGTTGACGTGGGCATGGGAGTAAAAGTTGGCGTCGGGATGAGGAAGGGGCCAATCAGGGAAACGTCATCAATATTAAAATTCAATTCGGTGCCGGTGGGTTTAATTTTCATCCCCCGAATAAAGAGAGTCAGTTTGGGGCCTTGCGTAGCAATGGTGCCGGTAATCCGCTGGTAGATCAGATGAGTGTTGTCGTCGCTGGGGCCATTTGAACCAACCCGTTTTTGTTCAATCAAGGGCATCTCGATCCAATCGGTAACGAAATGATATTTTCCCCGTCCCTGGTAGTCGATACCCCAGTGCATGGCATACTCACCCTGGTTTCTATCCGGTTCAGGGGCATCGGAGCGCATCAGGGCGTGGATGGTTAACTGGTAATTCATGTTTGGCACTACATCTACGGTTTGATAAATAGCCATAACCCGGTCGGGTTGAAAGGTTTCCACCCGATAGATTTCCATGAGCTGAGAATGTTCGCCAGCGTGAACGGCTTCGGCCCATTGCTCGTTATACCAGCCAATGTGAGCGCCACCGTTATCGTAAGGGTACCAGTGGAGCGCTACCTGGCTGCCGGGTAAATCCTGATTGGAAAACTGTTCAAAATCACCATTTTTGATGGCGTTGGTCAGACGGTAAGGGCCATCCTGGAGTGGTGACATGAGGGCTGGCCGGTTGTTGAGGTTGGTCACAGTGAAACCCGAAGTGATGAAGGCCAAAAGAATGAAAATGGTCAACACCATCATTACCACAAGTTTGTTTCTTTGTGTTACGCTCATTGAACAGCCTCCGGCACGGATAAATTAGACATAACCCTGATGACATAATCCATTTTTAATCATAACATAACTAAATTTATTTTTCAATACGCGTAGTGAGTTATGCGGGGCATGTTCGAAGTCCAGAATTGGATTCTTCTCTGGTTAGAAACGAGAGAGTTCGAAAGCAAATCGATGATTTTAAGCTGATTATGGCTCGTGTTTCCTCGGCTCTTCCCGCGTGAGGAGACTTGGCTTATGGGGAATCAACAAAGCATTCGCCTCTTGACAAAACAACAAACCAGAGGTATAAATGAAGCAACAGGCGGTAATATGCCCCTCGTAGTTCCCTCCTCCTCTCTAAATGCAATTGCCCCGGAACCTCCCGGGGCAAATTTTTTTTGAGTTAAAGAGTAGGCGCAGGTTTGAAACCTGTCCCCACAAACGTTTTAATCCTCAATCACCAGACGATGATATTTTTTCTTTCCGGCTCGCAACAAAATTCCTTCTGTAGTCACATCGGCAGCAGTCAGCACTGTGTCAACCTGATCAATCCGCCGGTCATTCACATACACGCCGCCCTGTTGCAGCATCCGCCGGGCCTCCCCCCGCGATTGAGTCAGGCCGACTTCGGCAAAAATCTCCAGCACGCCCAGCCCTGCCGCCAGTCGAGAACCGGAGATAGCGGTAGACGGCATCGCGCTCAGGTCGCCGCTCCGGGCAAACGCAGCCTGAGCCGCTTCTGTGGCGGCGCGGGCTTCCGCCTCGCCGTGGGTAATGACCGTGGCTTCGTAGGCTAACACTCGCTTGGCCTCGCGCAATTCGGCGCCTGCCAACGCCGCCAATCGTTTGATCTCGTCCAGGGGCAGAAAAGTGAAAGTTTTTAATAATTGTTCCACGTCCCGGTCATCGCAATTGATCCAATATTGGTAATAATCATACGGGCTGAGCTTGTCGGCATCCAGCCAGACCGCGCCTGAAGCAGTTTTGCCCATTTTGGCCCCACTGGCCGTGGTCAACAAGGGATACGTCATCGCGTGAACGGTGGCTCCTTCAATCCGCCGAATCAGGTCGACCCCCGCCAGCAGGTTACCCCACTGGTCGTCGCCGCCCATTTGCATGGTACAACCATAACGCTGGTAGAGAATCAGATAGTCATAGGCTTGCAACAACTGATAATTGAACTCAATAAAACTCAATCCCTTTTCCAGGCGCTGCTTATAGGCCTCGGCAGCCAGCATGCGGTTGACGCTGAAATGGCGGCCAATTTCGCGCAGAAATTTGATGTAGTTTAACTCCAGCAGCCAATCGGCATTGTTTTCGGCAATGGCTTGGTCCTGGTCAAAATGCAGGTAATGATTCAGTTGGGTGTGCAGTTTGTCGGCGTTGGCCTGAATCTCTGCTTCGGAGAGCATCTGGCGCAGTTCGGTTCTACCGCTGGGGTCGCCCACCATCGTAGTGCCGCCGCCCACCAGACCAATGGGCCGATGTCCAGCCCGCTGCAGATGCAACATGGCCATAATGGTGACCAAATTACCGGCGTGCAGGCTGTCCGCCGTACCGTCAAAACCAATATAAAAGGTTACCCGATTTTCCGCCAGCATCTTGCGGACGGTCTCCTCATCGGTAACTTGGGCGATGAAGCCGCGTTGTTGGAGAATGTCGAATACGTTGTCGCTCATAATGAATCAACTCTCTATTGATACTAAAATAAGGTGGATTTTACACTAAATTGGCGGTTATGCCAACGGCGTCACCAGGCGGGGAAAATTATCGCGCAGCGAAACCGGCACCCGCTGACCGGCGGGACGAGCATCTTCGGGGTTAAAAGTGTTGCTATAGAGTCGATAGACACTGGCTCCCTGGCCCACCGGCCAATTTGGCACAAAACCGGGCGGATCAAGCTCAACCTCCATCGCCGCAGAACTTTCCAGGCGAGTTTGACCATCCTCCAACCAAGTCATAAACAACTGGGCCGGATAATCGGTGCGCCAGCTCAAACCGGCTTGAGGAGAGCCGCTGCCACCCGCCAGGCTGCCGGTAGCGGTGCGATAGACAAACCGGATCACGCTGTTGGGATCAGGCTGCACAATGAGTTGACCGAGGTCATCACTGGCGCGCCAGAGCGTGGCCAGGTGAGCAAACATACGCTGGCCCGGTTTGGCCCGGTCGCCATCGGCGTAGAGACCCAAACCGGCCTCAAAGGGATTGGGCGCGGCGCGCACATCGTTGAGCATCCACTTGTGGCCGCCGGCCAGACCCTCGGCCCGCAAGAAACAAATCATCGCCGCCTCGTGCAGGGCCGCGATCCGCGGATCAACCGGGCGTGGGGTTTCCACCTTTCTGCTCTCGTCGGTGGAGTAGCCGTACTCGCCCATGATTACGGGCATATCGGGGAAGGTATCGCGCAATGAGCGCAGCATGGCAAAAATGGCTTGCAGTTTATCGTAGCCTACGTTGCCGTACTGGTGAATCTGGTGAAAATTGAGCAAACGGTTGGACGGCAACGCGGCCAGGATGGGCCAGTTCCAGCCGATGGTGAAGAGGCGGGTGGGGTCGGCGGCCTTCATCGGCTCGAGTTGGGGTTTGATCCAGGCGGCAATGGTCTGGTCTAGCAAGTCCAAAAAGGGCTGCCACTTTTGGGCGGCGGGTGTGCGCATGTAGTCAATCAAGGTGCCGTTGTAGGCCGAGGCTTCGCCGCTGTAACGCACGTAAGCCTCCACCGCGTTGACGTAATAGTAAGCCAGGTCCGGGTTGTTGCGCAGGGAACCGGGGATGGTACGATTGCCCATCTCCGCCCGCGAAACCAGCTCGCCCAGCGCGTCTACCAGCGCCGAGGTGAGCAGCGGCGGCGGGCCAGCGGGATAGGTGGCCACCAGCAGGTTGTAAAGACGCGGCTCGTTCTCCAAATCCCAGCCCAGCACTATCGGATCGCCTTTGAAATGCGCCACAATTTTGGCATTGAACCGGCCCACCCCGGCCAGGTCGGGACTATGATAGTCGTTAAAGGTCAGTAGCACGTACAGGCCGTTGTTACGGGCCAGATTAAAAACGGTATCCAGGCGATTAAAATTATCGTTGTTAACCTCGTCGATATTCTCTTTTTGGATGAAGAGGCGCACCGAGTTAAAACCACTGGCCCGGGCTTTTTGAAAATCGTGGGCAATGAGGCCGGGGTCATAGAGATCGGGTCGCCACATAGCCCAGGCCCGGTCGTAGAATCCCTCGTAGTTTACGCCGTGAATCCAGAATGGTTGGCCGGACGGGTCGAGAAAACCGGGCTTGTGGGGATCAAGGGTGACAATGGACATATTTCCTCACAATGAAACGACCTCATCCCTTTTCCGGCAAACGCAACTCCATCCCCACCCGGATAAGGCCGGGGTCGGAAATTTTATCGCGATTGGCCTCAAAAATCAGTCGCCACAGGGTGAAGTCGCCGTAGACTTGCTTGGCAATTTTGCCCAGCGTATCGCCGGGTTGAACAAGGTAAATTTCTTCGATTTCCCCGGTGGGGGAAACCGGCGTTTCAGGGAGAGGTTCCTCCTGGGGCGGCTCGACGGCGGTGAGAAAACGCTGGCCGCGCCCGACCATTTCGTTCAATTTGGTTTCGGTAGACTCCAGGGTGTTACCTACTACCCGCTCCACCAGCACGGCTCCAGCGCCACGAATATTATCCAAAACTTCATCCGAAATCTGCTCTACTGGCGCCACCACCGTAACATAGGCCCAGCGTCCGGCGACTTTGTCGGCGGCAAAGGTAAAATCGGGGGCAAAGCGGCGCAGATAGTTGAGCGCAGCGTACAGGTAATTTTCAAAATCACCAAAAAGCATTACGTGTTCGCCTGGCTTGGGCGCAATCTGGATCACGTCATCAGGCTCGGTATAGACGGGGGTTTCGGCCCCCATCACCACGGCATATTGTGCGTCAGGCCGGAGGTCGAGCACCACCGTTTCGCCTGCGGCAAAGGTTTGCTGGCGGGTGCGGTACTGCGGGCCAAGCACACGATACACATCGGCCTCACGGGTTCGTTTCCAGTCGGACATCAAATCCCAGGGAGCAAGAGAGAGTCGCCCTGCGCCGTTGGCGTCAATCACAAGTTGCTGATCAGCGATGGTGATATAACAATGACTGGCATTTTCGGCCTGCCAACCGAGGGCTTCATCCTGATAATTGCGTCCGCCCACCATCACCTGTTGCGGCAAATTCAACCGATAAGCCATGCCTGCTTCCACTTCACGCAGATGAGCAAAGGTGGCTTCCTTGTCCGCCGCTGGCCAATCCTTACTAAACCGATGCACCAGATCACGAATCGGTTTGGCCTGATCGCCCGCGCTAAAAACCCCAAAACTGGCTTCGTAGGGATTGCCCGTACCGAGCACGTCGTTGAGCATCCATTTGAAGCCACCGGCAAAGTTGTTGGCGCGTAAATAGGCCAGGGTGGCGGCTTCGTAAAGAGCCGTATATTCAGCCGACACGGCGCGGCTGCTGGTAGGGTTGGTGCCGGACTGGTTACTCCAGCCAAACTCGCCAAAAACGAGGGGGTGTTTGGGGAATGCCCGGCGCAGTCCTTCCAGATGGGCCACGTTGGTATTGAAACCAGACAGGGAGAGGGTGGTGTAATTGTGA
This sequence comes from Anaerolineae bacterium, assembly GCA_016926805.1. GTDB lineage: Bacteria > Chloroflexota > Anaerolineae > 4572-78 > J111 > JAFGNV01. The sequence continues at coordinate 28,227 of JAFGNV010000108.1, read as the reverse complement.
TACGATTGAAAATCGAGCACCCGATTGGCCGGGAGTCCGGCAAAGTGCAGCCAGTTCCAACCCACGGTCAATAAGTGCCGACAACCAATTGCCCGGATGGGGTCCATCCGGGCCTGGAGCCAGGCCGCCACCGTGTCGTCCAGGATGCCGATGAGGAAATACCAGGGATTTGCATCATCCGAGGTCATAAAGTCAACTGTGGTGCCTTTACCCTGCTTCACAAACGCCCGCACGGCGGCATCGTATTCCAGAAACAGGCGCAGGGCATTGATGTAATAATAGGCGGTGTCTTCGTCCAGATGACCAGGGATGCTACGCTGTTGTTGCAGGTTGTGCGCTTCCTGGCGGCTGACGCGTTCACCGTAATGGTCAACCAACTGGCGACTGTGAACCGGCGGGCGGTATTTTTCGGGGTAAATCGCCGCCACCAGGTTGTAAAAGACCGGCTCGTTTTCCAGATCGTAGCCCAAAATGGTGGGCACATCTTTGTAACGCTCGGCAATTTTAACATCCAGTTCGCTGGTGCGAGTCAGGTCCAGGTAATGGGCATCGTTCAGGGTCATTAGCACCAGCAACTGATGGTCCTGGGCAATTGACAGAACTTGATCCAGTTTATCAAACTTATTCCGCTGAATTTCCTGGAGCAGAGCAGCATGGGCAAATAGCCGAATAGCGTTAAAACCGCTGTTTTGAGCTTTATGGAAATCACGGGCAATCAGTTCCGGGTCAAACTGGTCTGGTTCCCACATTTTCCAGGCGCGATCAAAATAGCCGGAGTAGTTAATCCCCAGCGCAAAGAGGGGCTTGTTGTTGGGGTCAACCAGATATTGTTTACCTGCCGCAACAGTGACCAGGGCCATGAAAACACCTCCACCTTAGGTTTGGCGCCTCTCTCGCCTGACAAGTTTGCGGAGAGTACAGGGGTTTTGTCACAAGTATACCAATAAATGGCTTATTTGGCGAACAATGTTAAATCAAGTAGAGCGCAGAGAGAAAAAGGGCAACAATTGATGGCATCTGAGTAAGGCAAGAATGGATTCGATGCTCTCGATTTTACTTGCCAAGCCCTCTTATCCTGAGTACAATAAACCTGACCAACGAATTTGAGAAACTATCAGGCTCTGCAGGTTGCAGGGGGCCCCGTTATTGCCTGTAAGGCCCGGGACCGGGTATGAACCATTGATCAGACCCTTTAATTGGCGTGATGTTAGGCTGGTAACACATCTCCAGAAGATGGGAACTCCGTTAGACATCGAGGAGCAGCTAACGCATCCCCGCTCTCCCCTGCGTTCGGTGCTCATCAATAGCCTTCTTTCTCCCCACGCAGGCCCTTCCACGTTCATTCTTGACCATCAAGATGAAAATGGCCGGCTTTTGGGCCTGGCTCAAATGCGCGCCCGCCCGGGACGTCCGGAACGGGATGTGGTTTTTATGTCGCCTGCCCTGGAAATGGGGAATGGCAACCACGCTGTCTGGCAGCGGCTCCTCACGCATCTGTGTATTCAGACGGCGGAGCGCGGTTGTTTCCGAATTTACGCCAGCCTGCCCGCCGAGAGTGAGGAACTTCAACTTTTCAAAAATGTCGGCTTTTTGCCGTACAGCCAGGAAGACATTTACCAGCTTGGTCCACAACCTCAACGCGCCAACATTGATCAGGCGATTCCACTAAGGCTCCAACAACCCATCGACGGCTGGGCGCTGCAGAACCTGTACGCCACCCTGACGCCTCGTCCGGTGCAGAATGCCGAAGGGTTGGCCCAGGGACAGTGGGCTTTGCGGCCTGGCCGCTGGGGTGACCCCGGTCATCAGAAAGGTTACATCTGGGAGGAAGAGGGCGAACTGGTGGGGGCTTTACATATTCGCACCGGTAAGCGAGGTTACTGGGTGCGCGCCCTGTTGCATCCCAATGCTTTAGATAGGGCCACGATTCTGGCCAGAGCTGCGCTGAGTCTGACGGTCAATCGGAATTCCAATTTGCCGGTCTACTTTGCCCTCAGGCAATACCAGGTGGGCTGGCGCTCGGTGTTGACCGACCTGGGTTTTGAACCGCTGACCACCCGGACTTTGGTGGTAAAGCCTATGACGGTCCGGGTTCAAGACAAATCAACAATCCTGAGGTCGGCCCTGGAAACATCGCCATCGGAAGGAGCAGCCACCTCGGCAATTTCCCATGCCGAATTCATCGAGCCGCGAGCGGCATCGTCAAACGGTCATTGAGTGGTAACGTGGAAGGCAAAACCGGGCCTCAGCCCTGAGTTTTGAGGCTCTATTACTGATTTTTATCCTACTATTGAGAGTAGTCAATGGCAGAAGCATCAACCGCAATTATGAATAAACCAACTCAACAAGTAAGAATAACCGATGACCTTGAGGCGCTGTTGGAGGTGTTACCGCCCTACATCAAAACGGTGCTGGAAGAAGTCAACCAGGGTGAGAAACTCATCGAAATCATTCTGGATTTGGGTCGGCAACCGGAAGCCCGTTTCACCGACCAGGAAATGATTTTGGCTGAGCAGGAAGTCAGCCAAAACGACATCGACTATGTAAATCAGCGGATTGGCCAATTTATGGGCGATAACCGGGCCGGTATCGAGCGCACCCTGCACCGCATCTCCGGGATTCGCAACCGCCAGGGCCGGATCATCGGGCTGACCTGCCGGGTGGGTCGAGCCGTGTTTGGCACAGTAGACATTGTGCAAGATATCCTGGAATCGGGTAAGAGTTTGCTGCTGCTGGGACCGCCGGGCGTGGGCAAAACAACCTTGCTCCGCGAGGCGGCCCGGGTGCTGGCCGAGAATAAGCGAGTGGTGATTGTGGACACTTCTAACGAAATCGCCGGAGATGGCGACATTCCCCATCCGGCCATTGGCCGGGCGCGGCGCATGCAGGTATCCAAACCCAGTTTGCAGCACGAGGTTATGATCGAGGCTGTAGAAAACCACATGCCCGAGGTCATCATCATCGACGAGATTGGCCGGGAACTCGAAGCCGAAGCCGCCCGCACCATCGCCGAGCGCGGTGTGCAATTGGTGGGCACAGCCCACGGCATCACCCTGGAAAACCTACTGATGAACCCAACCCTGGCCGACCTGGTGGGCGGCATTGATAGTGTTACCCTCTCCGACGAAGAAGCGCGACGGCGCGGCACCCAAAAAACGGTTTTGGAACGACGCGCCCCGCCCACGTTTGACGTGCTGGTTGAAATTCAAAACCGCTATACATTTGCGGTGCACTATGATGTGGCCCGGGCCGTCGATACGTTGTTGCGCGGTCGGCCCTTGATTCCAGAAATCCGCTATCGCAATGAAAGCGGCCAGATAAGAGTTGAGGCTCCACCCCCGCCCGCTGAAGCCAGCGGGCGGCTCTCGGGCAAACGCCTAACGGCAGACGAGGATCGGTGGGGACAGCCATCCCCCGAAACAGCCCTTGACTTTGATGAGATGCGCCGGCTGCAACCCAAAAAAATATTTGCCTATGGCGTCGGGCAAAATCGGTTACGTCAGGCGGCCAAATCGCTGCAACTGCCGGTAATTATGGTGGACAACCTGGAAAGCGCCGATGTGTTAATGACCCTCAAGAGTTATTATCGCAAACGTCCGCAGCCAGTTGCCGAGGCCGAACGAATTGGCACGCCGGTTTACGTGCTTCGCTCCAACACCGTCATCCAGATAGAATCCTGCCTGGCCGACATTTTCGCCCTGAGCGCCGACGAAGTCGATTCCCTGTCGATTGTCAAACGAGAAACTCAGGCCGCCATCCGCAAAGTCCTGGCCGGGGCGCGCAATGTCGAGTTGACGCCCCAGAGTTCTCACGTCCGCCGCCAACAACACGAGATGGCCCGCCAGGCGAATCTGGTTTCGCACAGTTTGGGCCGCGAACCCAATCGCCGGGTTCGAATCTATCGGGAATCCCCAGGTGGCCAAAAATCTTAAATCGCGTTTTTCAGGAACAGCATCTTGAGTCTATTTATCACCTTTGAAGGGCCGGATGGTTCGGGTAAAAGCACCCAAATTGGTTTGGTGGCCGAATATCTGCAACAAGGCGGCTACCAGGTATATTGCACCCGTGAACCAGGCGGCACTGCCATCGGCAATCAGATCCGGGCTGTCCTGCACGATGTTGACAACACCGCCATGACCTCCAGAGCGGAGATCCTGCTCTATTCGGCCAGTCGAGCGCAATTGGTGGAACAGATTATCTTGCCGCATCTGGCAGCCGGACACATTGTGCTGTGCGACCGCTATGCTGATAGCACTTATGCCTACCAGGGTTATGGCCGTCAATTAGATTTTGACACCCTGCAAGCCATTACCGGCTTTGCCACGCAGAATCTAAAACCGGATTTAACTATTTATCTTGATTTGGAGGTGGAGAAGGGTTTACAGCGGAAAGTAGCAGCCAACACGGCCGGACAGGGTGAGTGGAATCGGATGGACCAGCTTGAACTCGAGTTTCACCAGCGGGTGCGCCAGGGTTACCTGGAAATGGCCCGGACCGAACCTGAACGCTGGCTGGTGGTCGATGCCACTGCCTCGGTGGCCGATATTAATCGCACCATTTGCAGGCGGGTAGAGGAAAAAATAAATCGTTCAAACGCCTAGCCAAGCCAGTCATCATCCGCTCCGCCGACCCCGGCCCCGCCCAACTCGGGCATCGATTTTTCTATGGACTCGGGGTCCTCTCCGGCTTCCAGGCGGTCGACCACCTCGTTAAACTCATCGCCCAAATCTTCGCCCATCTCATTACCCATTTTGCGCATCCAGCGGGCAATAGACTTGGGATCATCTTCATCCAACCCGGCCAAACTGCCGGGATCGGCCAAATTTTCTAACCGGCTTTCCTCTGACCGCACAAAGGCTACTTTGGAAACCAGCCGTTTAATATTCGTCCCGCCGCAGCGCGGGCAAATTGCTGTTTTGGTTTCGACCTCAGAAAAACTGCGAAAAAAAACATTCACTCGTTTCCGGCAATCATAGCAGCCATACTCGTAAATGGGCATGATCCACCTCTCGGTAGCGTGCATCTGGTAGTTGATGTATTATACTATTATCAGCCAGGCAAATCAAACAGGTATAGCTGGAACCCTTGCTGCGTGATAAGTGATAATTGCCCAAGAATAACCGACCTATTGGCCCCAAATACCTGAACAGGAGTGAACTTCGTGTCCCGCCGCATTGAACCATACAACTATCAAGAATCCCCGTTGTTGATTGTGATTTCCGGTCCCTCCGGAGTCGGTAAAGACGTGACCATCAACTGTTTGAAAGAGTCCGGCTACCCCTTCCATTTTGTGGTCACAGCTACCACCCGACCCCAACGCCCCGATGAAATCGACGGCGTTGATTACTTCTTTGTTTCCAAAAGCAATTTTGCCGACATGATTGAAAACGACGAATTGCTGGAATACGCCGTGGTTTACGGCGATTACAAAGGTATCCCCAAACAGCAGGTGCGGGAAGCGTTGGCCAGCGGCAAAGACGTGATCATGCGTATCGACGTGCAAGGCGCGGCCACCATTCGCCGCCTGGTGCCGGAGGCCGTGCTAATCTATTTGTCCGCCGAGTCGGAAGAGATGCTAATCCAACGGTTACGCGAGCGCAAAACCGACCCGGAAGACCAGCTCAAAATTCGCATTGCCACCGCCCGCGAGGAAGCCAAACGGCTGGATTTGTTTGATTATGTGGTTATCAACGCCGAGGGCAAACTGTCCGAAACCTGCCAGAAAATTGTGGCCATCATCACCGCCGAGAAGTGCCGGGTGGAGCAGAGAGAAATTAGTTTGTAAAACCGCCTTGGGTAAAACATAATTGATCACTTGTTACGTTTCAAGTTATACCATTTTTCATTTTCAAACAGGAGATATCGATGGCAACCGGCGATGAAATTATCCGCTCTCTCCGTGAGGCCCTGAGTGTCTCGCCCAACAACGTTCCGTTACGCCAGCATTTAGCCGATACGCTTTTGCACTACGGCCGGATAGCAGAAGCCGAAGAGGAATACCGGGCGGCGCTGGCTCTGGAGCCAGACCAGCAAAAACTCCAGGTGGGTTTGGCCAAAGCCTTGTTTGCCCAGGACAAAATTGGCCCGGCCATCGTCATTATCCAAAACATCATCCAACACAGCCTCGACATCATTGCTGCCGAGACCTACTTATTGTACGCCCGGCTGCTGCTGCGCCAGGGCAACACAGAACAGGCCCGTGGTGAGTACCTCAAAGCGGTGGATGCCGACCCGGCGATGGCCGACGCGACCCTGGCGGAGCAACTGGGGCTGCAAGCAGACAATCATTTGCCCTACTTTCACCCGGAAAACGAGGGCTTCTCGGAAGAGGCCACGGTGGTTGAGGGTCGCATCCGTCTGGCCGCAACCGAAGAGGACGGGGTTGCCCCCGAGCTTGACCTGGAACGCCCCAAGATTACGTTTGAGGATGTGGGCGGAATGGACACGGTTAAAGACGATATCCGCATGAAAATCATCCACCCGCTCACCCACCCGGAGATTTACGCAGCTTACGGCAAAACCATCGGCGGCGGCATTTTAATGTACGGCCCGCCCGGCTGCGGCAAAACCCATCTGGCCAGGGCCACGGCGGGGGAGGTCAAGGCCAGGTTTATCTCGGTGGGTATTAACGATGTACTGGATATGTGGCTGGGCAACAGCGAGCGCAACCTGCACGAAATTTTTGAACAGGCCCGGCGTAACACCCCCTGCGTGCTCTTTTTTGATGAGGTGGACGCGCTGGGCGCCAGCCGCACCGATATGCGTCACAGCGCGGGACGGCACATCATCAACCAGTTTTTATCGGAACTGGACGGCGTGCAGGCCTCCAACGAGGGCGTGCTGGTTTTGGGCGCAACCAACGCCCCCTGGCATCTGGACAGCGCCTTTCGTCGGCCTGGCCGGTTTGATCGCATCATCTTTGTTCCGCCACCCGATCCCCCGGCCCGCGCCGCTATTTTGCGTATTTTGCTCAAAGGCAAACCGGCCCAAAACGTTGACGCCAACTACCTGGCCAAACAGACCAAAGAATTCTCCGGCGCGGATTTGAAAGCCGTGGTGGACATCGCTGTAGAAGACAAATTGCGGGAAGCGATGCAAAAGGGCGTTCCCGGCCCGCTGGTCACCAGAGATTTTCAAAAAGCGCTCAAACAGGTCAAGCCCTCTACCAAAGAGTGGTTTGCCACCGCCCGCAACTATGCCATTTACGCCAATCAAGGCGGAATTTACGACGACATCTTAAAGTACCTGGGAATCTCATGAACAATTCCTTTGATAAAGCCTTGCTCTAACATTTTGATCAATCGTAGTCGGTAAATCCAATGAACCAATCCATGCAACGCGCCGTTATCCTCTACCAACAAGCCAAATATGATCTGGCCGAAAAAGAACTCTGGCGCGCGTTGGCAACCGACCCCCATAATGCCGACGCCCACCGCTTGCTGGCTCTCACCCTTAACGCCCAGGGTAAAGACCGGGGCGCGCTCCGCGAAGCCCGCCAGTCCATCCATCTGGCCCCGGATTCCGCCGACAACCACTATACCCTGGCCCGAATCCTCAAAAGCCAGCGCCGGACCGAAGAGGCCCATCGCGCCATCGAAGAAGCCATCCGGCTGGACCCGCAGCAATCCTATTTTTTTGCTCTACTGGCCAACCTGCACCTGCAAGCCCGTCACTGGCGCAAGGCGCGGGACGTTGCGCAACAGGGGTTGGCCCTAAACCCAGAAGACGTGACCTGCATCAACATCCGGGCAATGGCCCTGATTAAATTGGATCAGGCGCAAGAAGCCGACGATGCTCTGACCACGGCCCTGGCCAAAGACCCGGAAAATAGCATAACCCACGCCAACCAGGGCTGGTTTCTGTTGGAACAGGGAAATCGAGAAGCGGCGATGTCTCACTTCCGCGAAGCCTTGCGTCTGGACCCAAACCTCGGCTGGGCCAGGGCGGGGGTGGTGGAATCCCTCAAAGCCCGTAATCCTGTCTATCGCCTGCTACTACGCTACTTCTTCTTTATGTCTCGCCTCACCTCCGATGAGCAACTGGTGGCAGTAGGTGGGCTAGCCCTGGCGATGGGCACGTTTCGTTCTTTAACTTGCTCGTTTCCCCTGCTGCTGCCTATCTATCTGCCTGTTTGGGTCGTCTACCAGATTTTTGTCTACCTCTCCTGGACCGGCGAGGTTTTATTCAATCTGCTTCTCCGCCTGGACAAATTTGGCCGGTTGGTGCTCTCCGAGGAGGAAATCAAAGCCTCCCACTGGGCCGCGGCCTGTTTGATTATAGCCGTCCTGGGAATTGTGGTCTGGCCGTTGGTCGGCAGCCCTGCCACTCTGATAACCGTTCCCTGGGGTCTGCTTATGCTCGTGCCCGTGAGTGGCACGGTAGGCAGCCCACCCGGCTGCCGGCGCCAGACTTTGGCCGTCTATACCGTAGTCTTGGGCGTAGTCGGTTTGTCGGGCCTGGCCTTAATCTTTTTTCATCCGGCGTTAGTATTTTTGCCTTTACCGTGTTTTGGGGTGGGGGTTATGTTGTTTACCCTTGTGGCCAATATTGTCCGTAACTTTGGTTGATTATTCTACAGTCACTGGCATTACGGTCATCATCCCCAGTTGAAGTCCATCCAGAATTCTGCTACTATTATAGTAACCCATTTCTACGAGATGCTCATGACAAACTATTCGAATATTGATCAAACACCCGAACCACGCCCTCCTGCCCTGCCCTTGCCGCTGCACAAACCATTTTTTACCTACGTTTTGATTGTCGCTATTGTTCTGATTTGGCTGGCTATGGAAATTGTCGACAGCTCACAAAACAGCGAAGTATTGTTGAAGTTTGGGGCTAACGTGGGAGTGCTCATTTTGCAGGGGCAAACGTGGCGTTTATTTACCTCAATGTTTCTCCATATCGGTCTGATGCACCTGCTGTTCAACTCTTATGCCCTCTTTATTTTTGGCGTGGAAATGGAGCGTTTGTACGGGCCAGATCGCTTTATTATCATTTACATTCTGTCCGGCCTTTTTGGAAGTTTGGCCAGCTTTGCTATGCGGGGTCCTTTAGTCTTCTCGGCCGGCGCTTCCGGGGCTATCTTTGGCATTATCGGCATGAACCTGGCCTTTTTTATGCTTCACCGGGAAACGTTTGGCCATTTTGGTCGCCAGCGAATGATGAATACCGTGGTTATTATTGTCATTAACGTGATCTTCGGTTTTACCATGCCCAACATCGATAACTACGCCCACCTGGGCGGCTTGATCGCCGGGTTTGCGATGGGTTACGGCCTGGCTCCACGCTATGATGTCGTCGACCGCTACACCCTCAGTTCGCGGGTGGTCGACACGGTCTCTCTGCTCAAACGCTGGTGGGTCCCCACCCTGGCCATTGTGCTTTTATCCGGTGGCGTATCCCTGGCCATTACTTATTGGTTGGGGATATTGCGTTAGAACGTTCAACACTTTTTAGGGAGGGAAAAATGTCTGAGGTACGTGTTCGTCAACCCCGTTTTGCCGACGGGATGTGGTATAGTAGCGATACGTTGCAATTAAAAAGTAGGGTACAGGATTATCTGGATAATGCTCCTGAAAGCTCTGAAATAGGCCAATTGATGGGCCTGGTCGCCCCGCACGCCGGTCATTATTTTAGCGGACATGTGGCCGGGGCCGGATTTGCCCGGCTTACCTCCGGCGCTTATGAAACCGTTGTCTTGATTGGCCCGGACCATCGCGGGGCAGCCTTTGATCAAATTGCCACGCCGGAGGCGGACGTCTGGCGCACCCCGTTGGGCGACATCCCGGTCAACCAGGACTTTCTGGCGGCGCTGCAAACCGAAATCAGCCTCAAACTCATTCCCAGGGATAACGAACACTCCCTGGAAATCGAACTGCCCTTCCTCCAGATGACGCTCCAGAAATTCAAACTCGTCCCCCTGATGATGGGCGACCAGTCGCCGGAAATGTGCCGTCAACTTGCCGCAGCTTTGGTCAAGATTATCAACACCGACCTGTTTGATTCAACCCTCCTGGTCGCCAGCAGCGATTTGAGCCACTTTTTCGACGATGCCACCGCCCGCCAACTGGACCAAAACACTATCCAATACATGCTCAATATGGATGGCGACGGCCTGGCCCAACACGCCGAGGCGGGTCGAATCCGCGGCCAACCGCTGGCCTGCGGCGCGGGGCCGGTGGCCACGGTCATCCATGCGTCCAGAGCGTTGGGAGCAACAAAGGCCCATTTGCTCAAATACGCCACCAGCGCCGATGTCCATCCCGACAAAAGCCGGGTTGTAGGTTACGCCGCAGTGGCGTTTGGCAAATGAAGTACGTTGAAGTTGTGGTAGATCGCCCCCTTATTAAACGCGACCGGCGGAGTTTCATTGAAACACCGGAAACTGCCGCCATCCCCTACCCCGAAACCGAAACGCCGCTTGAGCCCAACCTGCCGCCGTCGCCGGAAGCCAATCCCCTGGCCCTGACCTTTCACTATCATATCCCCCCCCACCTGGAAAAACAGATTCAGATTGGCCAGCTTGTGGCGGTGCCGTTTCGGACGCAACAACTACCGGGGATTGTCGTTCAATTCAGCGATGCCGCGCCGGTGGAAGAAACCAGGCCGGTGGCGGCAATTCTCGACCCCGAACCTGTGGTCACCCCGGCCCAAATCAGCCTGGCGTACTGGCTCTCGCGGGAAACGTTGGCCCCGCTGGCCCTCTGCCTGAAATATTTTCTGCCTCCCGGCTCCGGTCGCAAACCCGAATGGATGCTGCAACTGACCCCCGCCGCCCGTCAGCAAACCACGTTACCCAACGCGCCGGAGCAAATTTTGTTGACCTACCTCCGCCAGCACGGCGATGTGCCTCTGGACGAGGTCGACCCGTCAGCCGCCGAGGCGTTGATAGCGCAAGGACTGGCCCATAAAAAAGCCGCCCTGGGCAAACCTCGGGTCGGCCCCAAAGTCGACCGGATGGTGGAACTCCTCATTCCCCCCGACGAGGTCGAGGCCGTGCTGTCGGCCTTGGGCCATTCGTCCAAACAGGCCGACCTGCTCCTCTACCTGGCCGACCTCGATGACCCCCTGCCGGCGCTATCGGAGGTACTGGCCCAGGTTGGTTGCACCAAAAGCCCGGCCCAGGCCCTGGCCGACAAGAGTTGGGTCGAAATCATTCCAAAACAAACCTACGTGACCGTGTCTCCCCCCCAGAAATCCTCCAACCTGACCTCGGGACTCACCGGGGACGAGCAGAAAATTCTTCGTTTTCTGACCCAACAACACAGGCCAGTATTATTATCCGAAGTCATATCGACCACCGAAACCGATCAACCTACCCTCAACAATCTTCTCCAAAAAAATCTCATCACCCGCCTCGATGAGCCGGAACGCATCGCTCTCACCCTGCCTGCCGACCAACTCGCCGACGCCATCATCGAATTGCGGGGCGCTCAAAAACACGCCGACGTTCTCCGGCTTCTATCCGCCGAAGACGGGCCGGTCTGGATCGGTTGGGTTTACGCCCAAACCGACGCCACCCTGCCCACCCTGCGCGACCTGGCCAAAGCCAACCTTATCAGCCTTGACGAAGCCCGCCGCTGGCGCGATCCCCTGGCCGGACGCAGTTTCACCCTCGACACCCCACCCCAGCTTACGGGCGAACAGCAGACCGTGTGGCAAGAAGTAGCCCGCCACTGGCAACCAAAGTCTGACAACCCCCGCCCCATCCTGCTGCACGGCGTTACCGGCTCCGGCAAAACCGAAATCTATCTGCGCGCAATGACCGCTGCGCTAAAAGCCGGGCAGGGGGTGATTATGCTGGTGCCGGAAATCACGCTGGCCGCCCAAACCGTCGAGCGGGTCTCGGCCCGATTTCCGGGCCAGGTGGCCGTATGGCACTCGGCTCTGTCGCCGGGCGAACGGTTTGATACTTGGGAGCGCGTTCGCGCCGGAGAACTCCCCATCGTGGTTGGCCCCCGGTCGGCCCTGTTTGCGCCGGTCAAAAATTTGGGCGTGGTGATAATTGACGAGGAACACGAACCCACCTACAAACAGCGTGATCGCCCGCCCATTTTCCACGCCCGTGAAGCGGCCATCGAATTGGGCCGCTTGAGTAACGCCCTGGTCATCATGGGCAGCGCCACCCCGGATGTGGTCACCTATCGCCGGGCTGAACGCGGCGAGTACCGCCTGCTGACCCTGCCCACCCGCATTATGGCCCACACCAAACATCTGGCCGTGCAACAGGCGTTGATTCGCAGGCTGAAGGCGAAAGGCGGAAAAAGGATGAAAGAACCGGCTTCACCCGCCAGCTCTCAGACCTCAGCCTTTGTGACCCTGCCCCTGCCGCAAGTAGAAGTGGTTGACCTGCGTGAAGAGTTGAAAGCAGGCAATCGCACTATCTTCAGCCGGGCGCTGCAAGACGGCATGCACCAGACTCTCAGCCGGGGCGAGCAGGTTATTCTGTTCTTGAACCGGCGGGGAGCGTCGAGTTTTGTCATCTGCCGCGATTGCGGTTATGTGATGCGATGTCCCCGCTGCGATACCACCCTCACCTACCACACCAGCGGCGAACTGATGGTCTGCCACTACTGCGGCTACCGGGCGCGCCCGGCTGAGACTTGTCCGGAATGTCGCAGCGAGCGCATCCGTTATTTTGGCCTGGGCACGCAGCGCGTCGAGGAAACGGTCAACAAAATGTTCCCGCAGGCTCAGGTCATCCGCTGGGATTGGGATACCACCCGGCAAAAGGGCAGTCACCATGTGTTTCTGCACCACTTTATGGAAGGCCGGGCCAACGTGATGGTCGGCACGCAGATGGTGGCCAAAGGGCTGGATTTGCCGCTGGTCACCCTGGTCGGCGTGATTTCCGCCGATACCGCCCTGTACCTGCCCGACTTCCGCGCCGCCGAACGCAGTTTCCAATTGCTCATGCAGGTGGCCGGACGCGCCGGGCGCAGCCCGTTGGGCGGGCGGGTGATTGTGCAAACTTATAACCCCGACCAGGTTGCCATCGAAGCCGCGGCCAACCACGATTACGAGGGTTTTTACCACACCGAGTTGGCCTTTCGCCGCGAGCAAAACTACCCGCCGTTCAAACGCCTGGCTCAACTGCTCTATAGTGGCTCCGGTCCGGAGCGCAGCGCCGCCGCGGCCAAACAACTGGCCGACCGGCTATGCCGCCACATCGAACGGCAGGGCCTCCCGGCGGTCGAGGTCATCGGTCCCACGCCCGGTTACGTGCAGCGCGTGCGCAGTCAATATCGCTGGCACATTCTGCTGCGGGCGCAAGACCCCGCCGCCGTGTTGCGGCCGCTGCTGCCGCTGCCACAAGGCTGGCGGATCGATATCGACCCGGTGACGTTGTTGTGAGGCTAGTGTTTCGGGGCGTAAATAAGTCTCAAGGATTGCCGATTATCAACGCTAAACGCCTTTTATGGCGCTCATCTGCCGCGAAACACTTTGGCAGTTGGGCGTTGAAACTTGGTATTACTATGGGGGTATTTACGCCCAACTGCACTAGGCCCAAGGTATAATTGAAAATCTCCCGATTTTATGTTATGATAAACTAGGATGGTTTTTCCGTTTAGCCCATTCTACTTGACAGCTCTTTAACAACTCATCCAAAATAGGTGAAGCATTGTGAGACAACAATGTTCTTTTGGCCATACCCTTCAACTTGCGGGCAGCCCAAAAGGCGCTACTTGGCCTGTTTTGGATTCAATTCAATACCAGTTATAGAGCCAGCCTGTTACAGGTTTGGCTCTTTTTGTTTCTATCCGGTGGTGGTTGGTGGGCTACACCTCGGCTAGAAGGGAGGAACACCATGAATAGAAAATTTTACGGGAAGATTGGCAAAACGGTCATGCTGACCATGCTGGCCATTGGCCTGCTGACTCTACCCGGCCGGTTCAATACCCCGGCGCTGGCCCAGCAAGACTCGTCGCTCCTGTTTATGGAAAACGTGGGGCAATTCCCTGGCGACGATCAGGCTCATTTTCAAGCCAGGGTCGGCCAGATGACCCTGCGCCTGACAGACGACGCGCTCTGGCTGACCGTGCTCGAAAGCCAAGCGGTTGACCCGCTGCCGGAACAGGCGGCTATCAGCGCCCTAACAGCGGCAGGGAACTCGTCACGGCAGGGGGTCAACCTAAAATTAAGTTTTGTCGACGCTAACCCCCAACCTCGCCTGGAGCCTTTCCAGCGACTCAATACGCACATTTCCTATTTCCTGGGTAACGACCCGGCCAATTGGCACGCCGATGTGCCGGTGTGGGGCGGGTTGCGCCTGATCGACCTTTACCCCGGCCTCGATTGGGAGGTGACGGCGGAAAATGATCGGCTGGTCCAACGGCTGATAGTGCGCGAAACCGACGTGGCCGGGGCGCAAAGCCTGGCCTCGGCCCTGCAACAGGTCAGTTTGCAGGTGGACGGCGCCAAAGCTCTAACTGTGGATAGTCAGGGGCAGCTACACCTGACTACTGAGGTCGGCGAGGTCGTACTACCGCTCCTGGAGGTGGTGAGCGACGATTACCGGCGGATAGATACTTCGGCGCTGCAAACCGAGGTGCAGGATTTTAAGATCATCGCGCCCTTCCTGCCCACGGTAAAAATTATCATCGGCGGCGACTCCGCCATGAACATCGCCGGAGCATCCGACCTGGTGTACAGCACCTTTCTGGGCGGGGAGGGTTTGTTGGAAACCGGCCTCGGCCTGACGGTTGACGCCGAAGGTTACGCCTACGTTACCGGCCAAGCTTACCCCGGCTTTCCCTTTACCCCTGGCGCGTTCGATACCACCATCGAGGGCGACGAAACCGACGGTTATGTGGTCAAACTGACCCCCGACGGCACCGACTTGGTTTACGCCACTTTCATCGGCGGCAATGACTTTGAATACAGCCGGGGCATCGAGGTGGACGCGGCAGGCTATGTGTACCTTACCGGCAACACCGCCTCAAGCGATTTTCCTACTACTGCCGGGGTTGTCGACCAGATTATGGAAGGCAGCGCCGAAGCTTTCATCGCCAAACTCAATCCCACCGGCACGGCCCTGGTCTACTCCACCCTGCTCGGCGGCAGCGACGGCGATTTTGGCTGGGATTTGGATGTTGACGAAGCCGGTTACGTTTACGCCACCGGCACTACCTCGTCAACCGACTTCCCGGTTACGCCAGCCGCTTTTGACCAGACCAACGAACTGAATGAAGCTTACGCCGTTAAGTTGAATCCCGATGCCACCGACTTAATCTACGCCACTTTTTTGGGCGGCATAAATGGTGACTACGGCTATGATATTGCCGTAGATGAGCAGGGCTACGCCTATGTGGGCGGTTTTACCGTTTCGCCCGACTTCCCCGTGACCGCAGGGGCCTTTGATGCCGTTCCTGACAGCAGCGAGGGCTACGTGGCCAAGCTGAACCTTGATGCCTCAGACCTGGTATATGCCACCTTTATTGGCGGCAGCATGTCCGATTATGTATACGCCCTGGACCTGGATGAAGCAGGCAATATCTACCTCTCCGGCCATACAGCCTCGCCCGATTTTCCCGTAACCGGGGGCGCGTTTGACGACGCCTGCACCGAGTGCGGTCCCAGCCCCACCTACTCCGACGCCTTTGTGGCCAAGCTTAACCCCACCGGCAATGCCCTGGTTTACGCCAGCTACCTGGGCGGCAGCACTTACGATTACGGCTTTCACCTGGCCGTCAGCCCGGCGGGTAGCGCGTACGTTACGGGTTACACCTACTCTGCCGATTTCCCCACCACCCCGGACGCCTTTGACCTCACCTGCGAAAGCTGCGGCGAAGCAACTGCCCGCTCCGATGCCTTTGTCGCCCGGGTCAATCCGGGCGGGACTGCCCTGGTTTACAGCACCTTCCTGGGCGGTAGCGACGGCGGCGACCGGGCCGAAGGGCTGGCCATCGATGGCACGGGCAATGTCTTTGTTGCTGGTACGGCCGGCTCGCCCTCTTTTCCCATTACCGAGGGCGCGCTTGACCCCATACTGGAGGGGATGGACGCGTTTGTGGCCAAGCTGGCCACCGGCAGCGACGAACCCGAGCCGGAGCCGCCGCCCTCGATCCCGGATTACAGTTGCGGCCCTACTCCCCTGGGCAACATTACGGTAGGCAGCACGCCACGTGGCGTCGCCGTGGATGCCAGCCGACACCGGGTTTATGTGGCCAACTTTGGCAGCAATAGCGTCTCGGTGATTGACAGCATTACCCACCAGGTGGTAGAGACCATCACCGGCATCACGGCCGCCAATGGCCTGGCCTACGACGCCACCCACAATATCATTTGGGTAACTAACTACAGCCTCAACCACCTGACCCCCATCCAGGCCAACGCCGACGCCACCAGTTTCAATGTGCTATCGCCCGTTGAGGTTGGCGATGGGCCGTGGGGCGTGGCTTATGAACCGATCCACGATTCGGTGTACGTGGCCAACAGTTTGGGCAACTCCGTAACCATCGTCGATGCGGCCGGTCTGGGTGTTACGGCCACGCTAACGGAAACCCTAAACCAACCCCACCATCTGGCCGCCAACCCTGTTACGGGCAAAGTTTATGTGGCTAATGGTGGGCACAATTCGGTCACCATTATCGAAGGCGCGGCCGTCAACAAAATGGTTGAACTCTGGGACAGCGGCCAGGCTTACGGCATTGCCGTGGATGAAACCCGCGACCTGGTTTATGTGGCCACTGTCCATACCAACCGGATTGTGACCCTCGGCTGGATTAAAAACCAGCCTGACCAGTTCCTGGGCTGGGTCTCGTTCCAACGCGGCTTCAATCGCAGCCGACCGCTGCCGTTGCGGGCCATAGCGGTCAATCCCAATATTGGCCCCTGTTTTGACGGTGGGCATCTGTGGGCCACCACTGCCGCCAACGACGGCAGCGAGTTTGATCAAGCCCTGCTCATTCCCAAGGGCTGGCCCGGTTATTTCCACGTTCCCTTTGCCAACGAGGTGGGAGCCAATCCCTCGGAAGGCGTAGCCATCGACCGGATGACCAACCGGGTCTATATTTCCAGTGGCGACTCGCCGGGTAAACTCACCGTCATCGGCGACCACGGCAGCATCTGCCCCGGAATTTATCCGGCCAACCTGGCCGACAACGAGCTGAAGATGGAGGTTTTCTCTCTGGTCACCTTCAACCGTAGCGATGTGACCGGCGATGGCCAGATTGACATCTTCGATCTGACCTTCATCGCCGCCCGTTACCACAGCAACACCCCTGAAGCCGATTTGAACGACGACGGGTCCGTTGACATCTTCGACCTGACCCTCGTCGCCAGCAAATTTGGCCAACACCATCCGGGGCTTATGAAGAAATAGGATTATGAGTTCTGGTGAGGGTTCAAACCTTAACCACAAGTTTGAGTTTTACCTGCGAAAGGAGATGTATGAAATGATACGTCAAAACAATCTGAAGCAATGGGATAAAGTTTTGGTTTTGGCCGGGTTGGCCGTAGCCCTGGTTGTTAGCTGGAGCCAGATGGGGGGGCTGGTCCAGGCTCAGGAGCCTGACCCGACAGATGGCGACATTATTACCACCGTAGAACCGATCTCGCCGATTGATACGCCCGAATCGGAACCTACTGACGATTCAAACAAGGAAGCCGGTTCGGTCCCGGTGAAGGTCATTTTGGAGCCGGCTGAACCAACCGGGGAACCGGAACCTACCGGGGAACCGGAGCCAACCAACGAACCAGAGCCTACGGGCGAACCGGACGACATCGGCGTCATCATCGACCCACCCAGCGCGGAAGAACTGGGCGAGGCGATCAAAGATGAAACTTCTGTGGCCAGGGATGACCTAACGGATGAGGCAGGCGGCGTTATCGACATTTTTGATTTGACCTTTGTGGCTGCCCGCTACGGGACCGCCGACCCCGCCGCCGACATCAATTTGGATGGCGCGGTAGATATTTTTGATCTGACCATTCTGGCCAGCCATTTTGGCCAATCGGAACCGGTAGAGGGCGAAAGGATTATCACCCCCACCCCGGTGCCGGAGGTTGAAGCCAGCGGCGTAGATTGGGGAGTTTTTGATTTACCCGTTGAGGCTGAGAATGTTGATGTTGAAGCCCAGTACTATTACCAATCGCGCCCGCTGCGCATTGGGGTCAGTATCAATTACGTTCACATTTTCGATGCCGCCGATTCGACCTCATCCCCCGACCCCTACGCCCAGGTGGCCGTGGGGTATGTGCCGGTACGCACTTCCACCATCTACAATGACGATATCATCCAGCCCTACTGGCGTCTGGGTTGGTGGCGCTACGCCTACTTCCCCTGGTCATCCAGTTACTCGCCCAACTATACCAGCGTCCCGATTGATCTGGAAATCCGCGACGATGATGGCTACGTGTGCTACGGCTACTATGGCTGCCGGTATCAATACCAGACCATCGACATCAGCCCCTCGCTCTCTCGGTACTCCAAACAGCTGACCCTTTATCCCTCCGCCTGTATGGTCGTGGACGAGGCGGGAGCGCGGACTTATGGCACCTGGCTCAACAGCAATCTCTGCCGGGTCTACCTGCGTTCCTGGGGCAGCGAATGGCCCCGGGGCTATGTGAATTACTACCTTGATGTCCAGTGGGATTAGGGGGATTGAATATAAAAAAGCAACCCTGACAGGCTGCAAACACTTTGGGTGCACCAGCAACCTGTCAGGGGCTCTTGCCAAAGCAAAACCTGGTGACTCCATAGGGGTTTTCGGATTGGCTATTATTCCGGGCCAACAGGCACGGCGCCAGACTTGGCGGGATCGAATCCTGCTGGCCATTTGGTATTTTGGTCGTACCTGGCCCCGCTCAGATCGGCCATTTCCAGGTTGGCCTCACGCAAATCGGCGCCGGTTAAGTCCGTCTGGCGCAAATCGGCCCCGGCCAGATTAGCGCCCTTCAGATTGGCTTCACGCAAAAAAGCTCCCTCCAGGTCAACCTGGGCCAGATCGCGGTTCAGCGCTCCCTGGCTGACAATTTCCCAAACTATACGCCATTTTTCGTCCATTTGGGTTGTTTCATCAATCCTGGCTCCCTTCAGATTGGCTCCCGCCAAACCGACAGGCAGGGTGGCCCCGCGCAGGTCGGCGTCGCTCAGATTTGCTTCGCCCATCGCCGCCCCAATCAGGCCGGCCTCAGACAAATTGGCCCCGCTCAAATTAGCGCCATAGAAATTTGTCGCTTCCAGAGCAGCTCCGGCCAGATCAACTCCACTTAAATCGCGGCCTGGCGCTCCCTGACTGACAATTTCCCGAACCAGGCGCCATTTGTCATCGATATTGGTTGTCTCATCAATCCTGACTTCACCCAGATAGACCCGCCACAATTCAGCTTCACCCAGGTTGGCCCCACTCAGATTAGCGCCACTCAGGGTAGTTCGATACAAAAAAGCCCTGCTCAAATCGGCCTGACTCAAATCGGCCCTGGACAGATTGACCCCACCCAGAAAAGCTCCTTGCAGGTTGGTTCCAACCAGGCTGGCCTTGAATAAGTTTGTATTAACCAGCGCAGCGCCAAATAAATTGGCGTCATGCAAACTCACCCCCTCTAAATTCACCAAATATAATCTGGCCCCTTGTAGATTGACCTCTTCCAGGGTTGCTTTTCTCAACTTAACCCCTTCCAGGGTAGCCCCCGCCAAATTGGCGCCGGTCAGGTCGACCCAACTCAGGTCAAGCCCGGCCAGATTAGCCCCGCTCAGATCGAGATAAGCGCAATCTGGAAAACAATCCTCTAGCACTTCATTATTAAGAGGAGCCGACACGATGAACTGGCGACCAATTTCCTGGCCTGGAATCGGAGTTTTCTGAGGCGGAGGCACCGGCTGCCCGGTAATTACAAAACCACGAAATAGCGGGCGGATGAACCAGAGGCTCAACAAACACAAACCAGCCAGCCCCAAAATAATCAGCGCCGACCCCCACAAAAACTTACGTTTGAATTGTAGATTGTTTTTCATCGCCACTTCTCCGCCATGTCTCTGGCCACATCCGCAGGTTAACTGGTGCAATTGGCGCTTGTTTATCCAAGATAACGCAATTATCCAAAATAACTGCATGAAACTGTAATGATTTTGGCAGGGTCGTCAAATCACAATCCAGATGGTAACGCTTGGCCCACGCCAAACCGTCGCTCTGGCCGACAATTGAATATGGGCTGGTGGTCTAGTAAAATTCTTGTGGTTGTGCTATAGTTGTTCAGAGTAGAGTAGAGACAGGACATTGTCCTGTCTCTACTTGGCAAAAATTCAAAATCTTTTTCTGAATATCTATCATTTGCGTTTTTACGATTCATCCCAGAGAAAGAGGTCTGCCATGAGAAGAATGTTTGTGCCCATGATTGTTTTGCTGCTGGTTATGGCTGTCAGCTGCACCCCAGGGGCCACGCCGTTACCCAAACCGGATCAACCCGAAGGTGAAATTCAAACCGTAGCCGACACCCCCACCCTTCAACCTGAAGCTGCCACCCCAACGCCAACCCCAACCCCCCAACCCATTCCGCCGTTGATTGTCCGCACCAACCCCGAACGGGGTGAGGAACAACCTATCGACGCCGCTATCGAAATTGAGTTTGACCAGCCGATGGACCACGACAGTGTGGAAAAAGCCTTTGCCATCGAACCGGGCGCCAGCGTGGACGGCGTTTTTGAGTGGGTGAACGATCAGACGCTGCGCTTCAGTTTAAAGGATGGCTTTGAGCGCAACACCCGTTACAAAGTGCGCCTCATCGAGTCTGCTCGCAGCGCCGCCGGGTTGGAACTGCAACGCCCCTTTGAACTGCGCTTCAGCACCGTGGGCTACCTGGAAGTGGCCGATGTGCAGCCCGCCGACGGCACAACCGAAATCTTGCCCAACACCATCGTCACCGTCTCCTTCAACCGGCCGGTAGTGCCGCTCAATGCCATTGAAGATGCGGCCAGCCTGCCCGACCCCCTGACCTTTGTCCCGCCGGTTACGGGCAAGGGCGAATGGCTCAACACGTCTATCTACCAATTCACTCCAGACGAAGGTTTTGCCCCATCGACCAGTTACAAAGGCCGGGTGGCCCAGGGCTTAAAGGATGTCACCGGCGGGGCTATTCTGGAGGATGATTTCGAGTGGAACTTTTCCACCTTCAACCCGAGGGTCATCGGCAGCACACCCGCCAGCGGCGATGTTTATGTTAGCCCAACTCCTGTTATCAGCCTGACTTTCAACCAGCCCATGGATCGCCAGAGTGTAGAAGAAAACTTTGTTTTGTTGGATCCCGAATCCCAACGCATCCCCGGCAAATTCACCTGGGCTGAACTCTCTCTGGAACAACCCACCGGCGACGAAGACAATTTCTACAGCTACTACGATTACAAATACGCCGAGGGTGCCGGTCCGGCTGAAATTGGTGTAGAAACCGTGGCCTTCACCCCCGATATAACTCTGGAATTTGACAGCGTTTACCAGATCATTCTCCTCAAAAACACCAGGGGCAAAATTGAGGGCGCCGCAACCAAAGACATATTCACAGCCAGTTTCACCGTGGTTCCCTATCCGGAAATTGTGGATACTTATCCCGCCGACGGCGATGATTTCGTCGCTCCCTGGGACAGCCTGGAAGTTACCTTTAGCGGCCCAATGAACCCCGACACGCTCGTGGTAGGCCAAAACCTCGTCATTGCGCCGACCGTGGCCGTGACCGAAGTTTATACCTACTGGCGGCATAGCAACACCGAACTGGTCGTTAACTTTCCCACCAAGGCCAGCAGCCAATATCAGGTTACCTTCGGCGCCAGCATTGAGGGCCGTTACGGCCAGAAGCTGGGCTTACCCACCCGCGTGGCCTGGAAAACCCGGGCCCAGAATCCGCTGCTGTACCTGCACAGCCCCGGCCGCCTGGCCACCTACAACGCCTACACCGATACCCTGGCCTATGTCACCGTGCGTAACCTCAGTGAAGTTAATTTTGAACTGTACCATTTGCCCCAGGACGATTTTATCCAACTCAATGGCGATAACTGGTGGGACATCTGGGAAAACTACCGACCTCTCGCCGACAATCTTATCAGGGCGTGGGTCCTGGAAACCAGCCCGACGCTGAACAATAACGTCATCTACCGGGTTAACCTCGGTGATAAGAGCGAATTAGGCGACACGTTGCCGCCTGGTCTTTATTATCTTACGGCCTCCTATCCCGCCGACGCCGTCTATCCCGAAGCCAAAGGCGACTACGGCTCTAGGATGGAACGCCAGATGCTGGTGGTCAGCAAAAACAACCTTACCTTTAAAACCACCACCACCGAGTCGCTGGCCTGGGTAACCGATTTGCAGAGCGGCCAGCCCGTCGAAGGCGTGCCCGTCACCTTTGCCACCGACAGCAAGTCGGACAGGCTGGGCCAGGCCACCACCGAGAGCAACGGGGTAGCCATTACCGATTATAAACGCCGCGAAGCCTACGAAACTCGTTTTGCCTTTGCCGGTGATCCCGATAACCTGGATGAGAACTTTGCCGTGACCGTCAGCAACTGGACCGAGGGCATTGATCGCTACATGTTCGATAACGTCAGCGTTGAAGATTACCAGCAGCTCTACAACGCCCACTTCTACACCGACCGCAACATCTACCGCCCTGGCCAGACGGTCAACTTTAAGGGCATCATCCGCGCCGACGACGACGCTCACTACAGCCTGCCGGAAACAAATCGCACGGTTGAAGTGACCATCAGCGACAGCCAGGGCAAGCAGATTTTTGAAGACAAACTGAGACTCAGTGAGATGGGCACCATCCACGGCTCGGTTGAGTTGGACGAGAACGCGGCGCTCGGCTTCTATTCCATTCAAGCCATCTACAAACAAGACAACTATTTCTACGACGACTTTCAGGTGGCAGCCTACCGCAAGCCCGAATTTCTGGTGGAAGCGTCCACCGACAAGGCGGAATACAGCCAGGGCGACAAAATAAAAGTAACCGCTACCGCCGAGTTCTTCTTTGGCGGGCCGGTGTCCAACGCCCAGGTGCGCTGGACCCTGCTCTCGGACGACTACTTCTTCCAATACCAGGGTAAAGGGTGGTACGACTTTACCGATTACGACTTCAGCCGCCGCAACTACGACACCTACATCTCCGGCTACGGCGAAACTATTGCCGAAGGCGAAGGCGTTACCGATAAGGATGGCCGCTTCACCTTTGAAGTGGAGGCCGACATCGCCGAAAAAATCTCCAGTCAGCGCTTCACCTTTGATGTGGTTATTACCGACATCAACAATCAAGAAGTCGCCAGCCAGGCCGGGGCGGTGGTTCACAAAGGACTCTTTTACATTGGCCAGCGGCCTGAAAAATACGTGGGCCGGGTTGGCGAAGAGAGTCAGATGAACGTGCTGGTGGTTGATTGGGATAGCGAGCCGGTAGCCAACCAGGAAGTCCAACTGGTTTTCTCTGAACATAACTGGTACAGCGTGCAAAAACAGTACGAAGACGGTTCTTTTTATTGGGACAGCGTGGTCGAGAACGTGCCGGTTTTCACTACCACCGTCACCTCCAATGCCAATGGCCAGGCCGTGGCCACTTTTACCCCGGAAAATGGTGGTATTTACAAGGTGCTGGCCACGGCAGTTGACCGCCAACGCCACGAGGTACGTTCCTCCACCTATATGTGGGTCAGCGGCCGCAAATACATCAACTGGCGACAGGAAAACAACGATCGCATCGAACTGGTCACCGATCAACGGGAATACAGCGTGGGCGACACGGCCACCATTCTGGTGCCGCATCCCTACAGCGGCACGGTGCAGGCGCTGGTTACCCTGGAACGCGGCCACATTTACAAACATTGGGTGCAGGAACTCAAAACCAACAGCGAGCAAATCGAAATTCCCATCACTGAGGACATGATTCCCAATATGTACATTTCGGTGGTAGTGGTGCAAGGCTCGGTGGGCGCCGCCGGGGGTGAGCAGGAGGGACTGCCCAGTTTTAAAGTGGGCTATGCCAGCCTGCCCATCAACACCGCCGAAAAAGAACTGAATATCGCTCTCACCCCGGATAAAACAGCGGACGAAAACTACCAACCAGGCGAAACCGCCGAATATGCGGTAAAAGTGACCGACGCCAAAGATAAGCCGGTCAAGGCCGAGTTATCGCTGGCGCTGGTGGATAAGGCGGTGCTGACCCTGGCCCCGGAAACACCGGGCCAATTGATGGACGTGTTCTGGCGCAATCGCGGGCTGGGCGTGCAAACCGCTGGCGGGCTGACCCTGGCCATTGACCGCGTCAATCTGGCCGTGGCCCCCGAGGCCAAAGGTGGCGGTGGCGGCGGCTTTGACGAAGGCTTTGGCGTTATCCGGGGCGATTTTAAAGACACCGCCCTGTGGATTGCCGACTTTATGACCGATGCCAACGGCGAGGGCACAGTTGAAGCTGAACTGCCCGACAATCTGACCACCTGGACGCTGACCGGCAAAGGCGTTACTGGCGCAGAAACGCTGGTGGGGGAACAACAGGTTGAGATTGTCAGCACCAAGCCGCTGTTGGTTCGACCGGTTGCGCCGCGCTTCTTTGTGGTTAACGATGAAGCTCAACTGGGGATGATTGTCCAGAACAACACTAACAAAACCCAAGAAGTGGAAACTCGTTTTGAAGCGGAGGGCCTGGTCATCAAGCCGCTCAGTGAAACCAAACTCACGGTTAAAGCCGGGGAGCGGGTTAGAGTGGAATACGCCGTTACGGTAGAAGATGTGGCAACGGTCAAACTCACCATGGGAGCCAAGTCGGCCGAATATGGTGATGCCGTAGCTTTTGAGTTGCCTGTTTATCGCTTCAGCACGCCGGAAACCGTGGCTACCGTCGGCATCATGGAAGAGGACGGCACGCGCACCGAGGGCATAGCCCTGCCGCAAAGCTACGACCCCACTCAGGGCGACCTGACCGTCCATCTTGACGGTAGCCTGGCCGGAGGCATGCGCGACGGTCTGGATTACCTGGAACATTTCCCCTACGAGTGCACCGAGCAGACGGTCAGTCGCTTTTTGCCCAACGTAGTCACCTATCTCGCCCTCCAGGAACTGAACGTGGACAACGCCGAATTGGAACAGCGCCTGCCGGGGCTGGTCAGCACGGGGCTGCAACGGCTCTACAGCCAGCAGCACTTTGACGGCGGCTGGGGTTGGTGGACCATAGACGACAGCAATCCCTTCCTTACCGCTTACGTGCTGCTGGGGCTGGTCGAAGCGCAGCGGGCCGGGTTCAGTGTTGACGAAAACGTTATCTTCACCGCCACGGATTATCTTCAGGCCAGCTTGGAAGCGCCCAAGGACATCGACATTTCCTGGAAAGCCAACCGCCAGGCCTTCATTCTCTACGTGCTGGCCGAGGCCGGAGCGGGCGATATGGGGCGCAGCGTGGCCCTGTTCAAAGAGCGCGAGAAGCTGGATATCTTTGGCCGGGCTTACCTGGCAATGACGCTGCACATTTTGGACGACGAAGCCAACCAGATTGGCACCCTGCTTGACGACATCACCAGCGAGGCCATTGTCAGCGCCACGGGCGCGCATTGGGAAGAGGCCCGCGTAGATTACTACGCCATGAACACTGACACCCGCAGCACAGCCATTGTGATTGCCGCGCTGTCGCGCATCCAGCCCGACCACCCGTTGCTGGCCAATACGGTGCGCTGGTTGATGACCATCCGCGAGAACGGTGGGCACTGGGAAACCACCCAGGAAACCGCCTGGGCCATCATCGGCCTGACCAACTTTATGGTGGCTACGGGTGAGTTGGAAGGCAACTACGCCTGGCGCGTATCGCTCAACGGCGACGAGTTGGGCCAGGGAGTCATTAACCAGGATAACATCGATGAAACGACCAAGTTGCGGCTGGAAGTGGCCGACTTGCTGGCCGATACAGTCAACCGGCTGGTTTTTGAACGTGATCCCGTAGATAGCTCGGTTTCTGGGAGTCCCGGGCGCCTGTACTACGCCGCCTATCTGAGCTACTACAAACCGGTGGAAGAAGTGAAGGCCCTCAACCGGGGCATCATGGTTTCTCGCCAATATACCCTGGTGGATGACGAAGAAGGCAAGTCTATCACCGACGCTGCCGTGGGCGATGTGATTCGGGTCAACCTGACCATCATTGCGCCTAACGACCTGCACTACGTGGTGGTCGAAGATCCCTTCCCGGCCGGTACCGAGGGCATTGATACCAGCCTGGCCACGACCAGTGTGGCCAGTGAACGTCCGGAACTCACCCGCACCGACCGGCGTAGTCCCTGGTGGCGAGGCTACGGCTGGTGGTACTTCTCCCATGCCGAAGTGCGAGACGAAAAAGCAGTGTTGTTTGCCACCTACCTGCCCAAAGGCACCTACGAGTACACCTACACCATCCGCGCCTCGGTGCCCGGCGAGTTTCGGGTGATTCCCACTCACGCCGAAGAAATGTACTTTCCCGAGGTCTTTGGCCGCGGGGATGGAGGGTTGTTTAAGATTAGCCCGTAGAACCTCATGACCAACGAAACGCCGCAGGAGATTGCTTCTTGCGGCGTTTTTGTTGTATACTGCCGATATGACTGGCAACACGTTATGTTTCCAACCTCATCCTTGCCTCCGCAATCGCCATCTCCAAACCATCGCTTCCAGTCTGCACCGAAATAAAGGCAATGCGCTGAACCAAACTACCCGTAAGATAATTCTGGAGGCAGGTGAAGGCGTTCGCCTGTTGGGGTTCTATATTACCCCGGATATGATGAAAATGCTACAAGCCCGGTCACCATTATCCCTGCGGTTGACGATCCAGTTGTTCCGATTTTGGACTTTTACGAATTTTGTGATTTGACACCCAACCTGCAAATTTATATTCAGCCCTACGGTGGCCATGTAGGTTTTATCGAACTTTTTCCTTTCCGACTATGGAGTTGTGAGGCGGTTTGCACTATTTTGAATCCGCCGGGTGCGTCCAGAATTTTAGGAAAGCACAAGGGGGAATGGGGGGATACCCCCCACACCCCCCAGTCCTCCTAAAATGTCGGACACACCCTGAATCGCCGGGTCTGTCCCAATTTTTGGACCATAGGGTAGAACAGGACATTGTCCTGTCCCTACTGCCAAAATTTTGGAATGCACCCCGAATCGCCATTCGGCTTGACAATCTTCTGGCTCGGTTCTATAATTCACAGCAATTCTGCGGGTATAGTTCAGTGGTAGAACGCAACCTTCCCAAGGTTGATGTCAGGGGTTCGAATCCCCTTACCCGCTCTAATCAAAGGATAGACAAGGAAAACTTGTAATGGAGCCGGGCTACGTCCCGGCCCATTTTTATTAGGCCATAGATCAACGGGTTACAGCAGGGCGACCATGCCCTGAACTTTGCTTACCTATTCCGCTGCCAGGTGCAAAGCGGTTTCTATTTCAAACTAGGTGATGTTAGTGGTGCCCCATGCGCCCAGCCACACTTCGCCTACATCCGGCACCGTGTCACCAGCGCGCCAGCTCCAATCATAGTCATCGCCGGAATTGAGCGCTTTGCGGAATTCGAACCACACATAGGTTCCATCCTCGCTCATCGCCCCTGCCACATTGCTTTCTCCAGGGGGTGACGCCTGGGTATCTTCATACCATCTTTCGTCATCCCACCCGCCCAGCGAACCACCATCCTGACGATAGACATATATCTCGTATTCTTCACCCCATTGGTTCATTGTGGCAAAGGAAACATCCATCACCCGCTGTTCGCCCAAAGGGAGGTAAACGGTGGTATTCTTGCTTCCTTGCGCCAACACATGGCCGGGCGTTGGCGCGATTTCAGGAAGGATCAGGATTATTCCAAGTAGCCAGGTCAGCAGTAGAGCGATCACCAATCCGCGGCGCTGCTTTGAGTAATATTCTCCCATTGTCGACTCCTTGTTTTGGTGGCTTAAACGACAAAGATGTCGCCTCTGGCGGCCTTGGGGTGTTGTCTGGATCTCCAAATAGGGGTTATCTCAGTATAGGGTGAATCTCATGCGTCGCCAACCCCAATTTATAGGTTTTTTTTGTGTTCAATTGCCGGAGATTTGAGGTGAAGAACAGTAGGGAAAGAGGCAAACTAATGATTAACCTTTTTGGCTAGGCCACAAGGTTATCGATAGGGCTACGCACGGCCATCCCACCGCGTTTGATCACGCGGGTATAGACCATGGCAGCAATTCTCAGTATGACTTTTAACTGGTATCAGGATCGAGTTCAAGTTGTTGGATCATAAACTCCAAGAGGTGTTGCCAACTGT
>JAFGNV010000107.1 GCA_016926805.1 Anaerolineae bacterium | reverse complement strand
CCTTGTCTGATGAATTCCGGCGTCCACCCCCGGCTTTCTGGCCACCGGTTGTAGAATTCAATTGTTAAAGTGTCAACAAGGTGCTGAGCCTCACTGACTTAAAAAGCACTCATAAAAGTGTCAACAAGGTGCTGAACCTCGTCTGTTAAGTCAAATTCGATCAATCCAACAGCGTCAAACTCGTATGAACGATCTATCAAACCTCTTAGCCCTTCGAAAGCAGCTGCTCTCAATAGATAAAGCATACTTACTTGCCGGTTTCGCCATCACACCACCTCAAATACACCTCTCTCCACCAAACGAGTCAAATGCCTCTGGACTTGACCTGGCAACAATCCACCTCGCACCAACAACCCCATCTCCATATTCAAGGTCAACGCATATTCGGTCAGGTTGGCGCTGGAAATAAGCATCGTCTGACCATCAGCCACGGCCACCTTGGCGTGGAGTGAACCGTATTTCCCGCTTTCTGACTGTGCCCGTTGTTTCAGAGGCCAGATGTAAATACGGGCGTGTCGGGCTACTTCATTGCCTAACGACTTGATGGTGTCAAAGGTAATTTTTCCCTCGCTGGCATCCGGGGTCTCCAGGTAAATGGCAATTGATACGCCCCGTTGGGCAGTTTTCACCAAAGCCTGGGTAATCGCCTTCGGTTTATATACGGCAAAACTGACGATGTGTAATTCTTGGGTGGCTTCGTTGACCAGTTGCAGTAAGGCTTGGTCGGTGCGGCGTAAAGGAATAACCTGACTGTCCGGGCCGGTCCACACCAGTTCCAGATGTTGCGCCCGGCGATGTTCTTCTCCGGCAAAGCAGACGGCCTGCAACGTCAGAACCATACTGCCAGGCTCAACTTCCGGCGCCTGAGTTTGCCAAAAATCCAGGAAATGGCTGACCCGCTGTTGTACTGCAGGATGGGCCACGGTTTGCATCACTTCGCGCCGCATTTGCGTTGGATCAGCCGACGTTGCCTTTTGCAAGGTATAGACTAATTTCTCTACCGCTTCGACCGGGAGATCGTTGACCAGATCGTAGATTTCTGAAACCAGTTGGTTCTGTGACATTGCTCAATCCTTACTCAAAAAAAGCCAGGTCGTCCCGTTCAACGGTGTGAACCAGGGTGGAACGATCCAGGTATTTGTTCCCCCGCTCGCATGATGTTTCTGGGGCGAAAAGACAGGCATGGCAGGCAGCGGCATGCAGCGTGCGCCCCGTCTGGCTGGGTTGCCGCTCGGCGCAGAGGGGATCGCTGGCGCACAAACGCGCCGCTTCTAAAGTCTGGCTGATGTGTCGTTCCAGCGTTTTCGGCTGGCCCAGGCTCACCAATCCGCCCAGAGTACCCTCGCTGTCCGGTGCCGAGGTATATATCAAAACGCCGGCCATTGGCCCGCCCTCACGTTCCGGCGCACGGACATACAAACGTTCGCGAATACTGGCAGCGGCGTACCCACATTCCAGGGACAACTGTCGCATCAGGGCATGGGCAAAGGAGTGGATGAGGACATATTGCATCCCCGGGAAACCTTTCTCGGGCGGTTCAATCCAGCGAGCCTGGCGCCATTTCTTGTGGGATTCAAAAAAGTCCCGGCCTCGTGCATGCACTTCGGGTTGGGCTAACCAAGCGTTGATCCTGGCCTGGCTGAATTGAATAAAAATGCCCTCTCCCCGGACTTCGTCTGCCGGCACCCAAGTGGGGGGACGGCGTGATAGTGGCGAAGGTTCGATGGGGAGGTTCAGGTCAGGGTCGGTGAGTTCACCCATTGCGTCCAACCGGGTGAAGCCCATCATCGCCCGTACTTCCCGTAGCCGCTCGACCAATACCACCTGCTCCAGCAAAGACGAGAATTTGGCGGGAACAGTGACGGGGATCAGGCGGAAATCATCCCCGTTGAGTTGGGGATTGTGTTGAGTAAACACCTGCCATTCCGGCACTTTGAGATCAGGGGCTTCGCTGGGGGCAGCGGCCTCGCCGGCATCCTGTGCCCGACGTTCCTCAATGGCCGTCCATATTTCATCGTCATGGTATTCGCTCAATTCGCCCAGTTGGCCGATGCTGCGCATATATTGCAGAATATTCGGGGCATCCACGGCTTGCAGGTGCGCCCAGTTTTCGTTCACCAATTGGGCCAACCGTCCACTCTCAATGGGAATGGCAATGGTGCTTTGCACCACGGGAAACCAGGTGTTGCTGGCGCCCAAAATAAGGGGGCGAACCCGATGTTCACAACCGTCGGGATCATAATCGCGTAAATGCGGGCGCCGGCCCGAACAGAGGGGAAGTTTTTCCCGGTTTTCCTCGCCAAAAGCTTCAGACAGCCGCCGCCGGGTATGGCAGCTTTCACAGAAAACTTCCAGGTCCCGGGCTTCGCCGCCAGGGCCGTACTCGATCAAGCGCAAGAGTGGGCTGGCGCAGGGTTGCCCCTGATGCACAAATTCCAGCCAGGGAAAATCATCCAGGTGTCCGGCTTCGCACGCCACCAGAAAACGGGCCGGGACGACTTCCGGATTTCTTCCCTGGTTGCACAACTCGTGCCGGTAAACCGTGCGGTCCGGACGATAGGGATACTCTTTTAGCTTGAACAAGCCATCGCTGAGTGGGGCCAATAGACGGCAGCGCGGGCAGACCATCCAGCGGGGGAAGTTGGCCACAGCCACCCCGATGGCCGCCGTGCGTTCAAAGGGGTCGGGCGGCAAGCCGGTATCGGGCACAATGGGCGGGCCAAGTAATCTTTTGACCTCGGGGAGTTCATAGCGCACCGCCGTGAGTAAGCGGTCCTCCACAATGGTTTTGTTGTACTGCGGGTCAACCGGCCAATCTTCCAGGCCGGTCACAATCACCGATAGTTTGGGTAGGTCAATGATGGCGCCCACGCCATAGGTGAACATCAATTGGCTGGGACGTATTTCCCCGACCCGGGTCTTAAAATCCGTCATGCGGCCTCCTCGTCAACGGGCGAGTCTTGTTCGCCAGATTGGCCCGGCTTGATATCCATACCCTGATCTTGCAATACCAGGGCGACGTTGGGTTCCACATCCCGGAGCGAATTCAGGCAGGTAAAATAGCCCCAATCCTCTTCTTCGGGCTGTTTGAGCAAGCCTACGGTGCGGCCGTCCTTACGGCTTTGATACCCCAAAATGGCGGCGCCACCCCGGGTGGCTGCTGCGGTGGCCAGCCACTGATCCAGGCGCACCTTGAGCATTTGTTTAACCTGATCCTCAACCTGGTTGCTCTCATAGATCAACCCGGCCCGGTGGCTGATTTCCTGCAAAGCCAGGTCAATATAGGGGTGGGGTCGCTGAAGCTGTCCGGCCCGATCATTGGCGTTGAAATCTTCACCCCATAGTCGCAGGAATGAGGCCAAGACGCCGGTCAACCCACGGTCCAGAGCGCGGGCCGAAAACGGGGTGACCGATAGGGCTTCGACCTGCTGGTAGAAAGTAGCGTGATAATGTTCAAAACGTTCATAGTGACTCAGGTCACGAGGGCGCGACCAGTTGTAAACGGTGCAGACCAGGCCTGGAAAGGCGCGGCCCACTCGGCTGGTGGCCTGGATGTATTCCGCCGTGGCTTTGGGCTGGCCGGCTACCACCATCAATCCCAAACGGCTTACGTCTACCCCCACCGAAATCATATTGGTGGCCAGTACCACATCCAGGGGGTACTGGGAAGCCTCAGATTTTTTGCCCTTTGGTCGAGGTACGAACGTCTTCTCCAAACGATCCAGGATGAGGGGAATATCGGCGGCGCTTTTACGCGAGGTGAGTTCTTCCACGTTGAACGGCTCGATATAGCGCCGGGCCAGGCCACGCGCCTCCATCTTTTGCAGGCGGGTGCGCACGGCATCATCGACCACCCGGCGCATCCCGCCCAACTCCCGCATGGAATTGAAATAGCCCACCAGGGTCATCCAGGGGTCGGCGTGTTCGCCGTAGTCGTTATACAGTTTTTGGGCGGCGGCCAGATAGGCCACATAAACCCGGATCAGCACCAATTTGAGCCGGGTGCCGGAGGCGCAAATACCGATGTAACGCCGGCCCGGAGCCTCGTTGTTTGAGGGACGACGGCGGGAGAAGAAGTTATCATCGGCATCCAGAGCGGTGGGGGGAAAGATTTTTACCTGGCGCAAAAACAGGCTGTTGACTTGGTGCCGCGCCCGGCGAATAGTGGCCGTTGAGGCAATTACCTTGGGCCTTATCTTGG
>JAFGNV010000106.1 GCA_016926805.1 Anaerolineae bacterium | reverse complement strand
GCCTTTACCCAAAGCCGGATATAGCTTACCCTATTTGGGGGCTGGTGTATATGAAATATTGTGGGGAATATGTTGGATATGAGGGTGATTTTGGTTGAGGGTGAAAATCAATCAAAATTGGGGAGAGCTTGCAGTTTGGAGGGGTGGCACGCTTTTGGGGAGGCTAACGGGGGTCTATTAATACGCAGAACCAGGGTAGGCAATGCGTTCTTGGCCGTCTGTTCCTCGCAATGTTTAGTCTGCTTGAATCTAGCGAGATTTGCCTGGCCAGATTTGCAGACCTGGTCATTAACTGCTTGAATTCTGTTAGGGGTTTGCTTACGGGAAAGGTTAATGTTGATAGCGTGTTAGTGTTTTATTGAGAACCTGCTTATAGTCTAACGGCCTGCGAAACTCATAGCCCAGAACGGATAATGCTTAACGACCCAGGCTGGCGATGGTCTGAGAACAGTCTGGTGTTACTGTTTGACCGAAATAACAAAGGATTCCTTTTTGGATTCGTGAGTGGCCTTCCTGTAAGTGTACTGATTAAGAAGTTGAATTATGTCAGAAAAATATTGATTGCATGATAAGAGATCGTTTTGCTCTTTTGAACAATCTATGGCAGACTCAATATTATGAAGCGCCTACTTGATATTATCTCCGATTTCGAAAATATGCCGTGGCGTAAAGCCTTGCTGTTCTGGTTTGTGCTTGCGGTGATGGCCGCCGGTGGCCTTATTTTGTGGGTCTTGCCAAGAACCCTCGAACGACTGCAATCGAATAGCTTTGATCTATTTGGCGATCTACTCGTCGTTGGGATGGCATTTGTACTCTGGTCTCTCCTGATCTTCGGATGTTTTTTGGCCGGGCATTTCCTCGGATGGTTATCCTGGCGGATGTTTGAAATTGCACCAGAAGCGATGCTGCAAGTACAATCTTGGTCGGCCCTGGTGACGGCCATATCTCCTGAGTTCTATGTGCCCCCTGTTCAGATCCCCAAAAATCTTCAGGTTTCTCCAAACAGACTTTTTGAGCAGAGATTCTCCTTTCAATCGATCACGCGGTTTTTGGGTTTGAATCATTCTCTGCCCATAGTAATTCCCCACCCTTCTCTCCCCTATCGTCTCTTCCCGGTTTCCTGTATTTTGCTTAATTGAAATCTCTCACTCAATTCAGTCAGTAGCATAATAGATCACGTTACCGTCGTGATTCTGTGCCTGGAGTGACAGGTCAATATCTGCTGCCCAGTCACTGTTGTTCTGGTTATCAGAAAAGAATTATACTGAGTGGAGGTTTATCATGCATAGCTCAATCTGCAGAATAGGCGTTTTTTACGATGGGTCCTTTTTTACCGGTGCCCAACAATATTTCTACATCAACAATTTCGGTTGGTTGCATCCCTTGCCCTTTCACGGTTTGATCGAGTATTTTGTGCGCAAGCAAGAGCAGAGTTTTTCTAACCACAAAGTTGTCTATGCCTCGTGGCATCAGGGCCTGTTTAGCGCCAGTCAATCTTCGGAACATCAAATGAAATTGGAGCGCAATCGGCACCTGGATTTGATTCACGCGGGGGTGGAACCGCGCTACATTCCAATGTCCCAATCCCAGGTTGAAAAGGGGGTAGATGTGGCCCTGGCGGTGAATGCAATGGAGGTGGGACTGGATGGTAAGATTGACATTGCCGTTCTGGTCACGGGTGATGGCGATTTTGTGCCGCTGGCTCGTACGTTGATGAAGCATGGCCTTCGGGTTGCTGCGGTATATTTTGAGTATGAGCATCACCATAAGGGCAAAGATTACCAGGCCTTTATCAACAAGCGACTGCTAGATACATGCAACTATACCCTGAACATCAATACACTGGAAAAGGATCGGGAGTACAAGGTGTTGTTTAATGGGTTGTTCAGACAAGCTGAACAATTCAGAGATACTTCTCCAAATAACTGACGTTGTATTGGGGGGTAAAAAGAAGGAGCGGGGTCCCCCCATGGTGACCCCGCTGAAACGTGTTTGACCTCGCGCAACGCCGATACACCTAACGGGAAAGCGTTTCTCGATGTTTCCCGGACTTTAGGCATTGTATCCAGAAATGGATTATGTTATACTAAAACCTGTAAAAAAGTGAGTCCCTCAGTTTTGGGGGAAATGAGGGACTCTGAATGAGACAAAATGTCCGACCATTGACGACGGACGATGTTCGATTTGGTGCTGATATCTTAGCATACTCCCGCCGTCTGGTCAACAGGCGGCTTTTTCTGTTCAATGGCCGCCGCTATAACCATCATTTACCATATCTCGTTCAGAAGTCAGCGAGGGAGTCCCATTTCATGCAGGATGTCAGCGTCGTCAGTGTTCCCGAACAAGGTCAGATTGTGGCTGTCCGGCAGCGACGGTTTGTGGTGGCCGAGGTGGAAAAAGGCACCCTGCCGCCGCCGGTTTTGCAGGGCCAGCCAGCTAACCCCCACCATCTTATTACCCTGAGTTCTATTGAAGACGATGCCCTGGGCGAAAGCCTGCAAGTTATCTGGGAAGTTGAACCGGGCGCGCACATTATTGAACAGGAAGCGCTGCCCGACCCCACGGGCTTTGATTCGCCGCTCCGCTTGGATGCCTTTCTCAACGCGGTGCGCTGGGGCGCTATCTCCTCTGCCGATACCCGCGCTCTGCAGGCTCCATTCCGCAGTGGTATTGAGATTGAAGATTATCAGCTTGATCCCCTGGTGCGAGCGGTGCAAATGCCCCGGGTCAATTTGCTCATTGCCGATGATGTGGGTTTGGGCAAGACCGTTGAAGCGGGTTTGGTGACCCAGGAGTTGATTGTGCGCACCCGCGCCCGTACCGTGCTGATCGTGTGCCCTGCCGGGCTGCAAATCCACTGGCGCGACCAGATGCGCGACAAATTTGGCCTGGAGTTCCGCATTGTCGACAGCCAACTCATGAAAATCCTGCGCCGCAGCCGGGGCATCCACGTCAACCCCTGGTCGCACTTTCCTCGCTTGATCACGTCCATCGACTTTCTCAAGCGGGAACGGCCGATGCGCCTGTTCCGCGAGACCCTGCCGGCCGAAGCCACCTATCCCCGCCGTTTTGACCTGCTCATTATAGACGAGGCCCATAATGTGGCTCCCTCTGGTCGGGGGCAATACGCCATCGACTCCCTGCGCACGGCAGCCATTCGCACCCTGGCCCCTTATTTTGAACACAAGCTCTTTCTCACCGCTACCCCCCACAACGGCTATCAAGAGAGTTTTTCCGCCCTGCTGGAATTGCTGGATAACCAGCGTTTTGCCCGGGGCGTGCTGCCCAACCGGGCGCAGTTAGAGGCGGTGATGGTGCGCCGCCTCAAATCGGAGTTGACCGACTGGGACGGCTCGCCGCGTTTCCCGCAGCGGCGGCTGGACGTGATTGAAGTGGATTACAACGAGGACGAACGGCAGGTGCATCAATGGTTGAAGGAATACACCAACCTGCGGTTGCAGAATGCTGAGAGCGACACCGAACGTTTTGCCGCCGAGTTTGTGCTGAAGCTGCTCAAAAAACGCCTTTTCTCCTCGCCGGCGGCGTTTGCGGCCACCCTAAAGCAGCACGAACAGACCATCACCCGGAGCAGCGATAATGACGCGCCGGCGCCGGTGAGCAAACGCCACCAGCCCACGGTGGGGATTTTGCGCCGCCAGATTGCGCAAATGGAAGAAGATTACGCCGACGATGCCGAGTATGAGGAGGCCGAGTTTGGCGCGGTGGAAACTGCCACGCGCATCGCCCAACCATTAACGCCCCGGGAGCGGAAGCTACTCACCGCGATGCGCCGCTGGGCCGATACGGCGATGGCCCAACGCGACTGCAAAACCCGCGCTTTTGTGAACTGGCTGCGGGGAATTGTGAAACCGGGCGGAGTATGGTCGGATGAACGGGTGATCATCTTCACCGAGTACCGGGCCACGCTCAACTGGTTGAATGAAGTGCTGGTGGCCGAAAAATTGGCCGACGAGGAACGGTTGATGACACTCTACGGCGGGATGGACAGCGAGCAGCGCGAGGCCATCAAAGCCGCCTTCCAGGCCAGCCCAAACCAGAGCGATGTCCGTATTTTGCTGGCAACCGATGCGGCCTCGGAGGGGATTGATCTGCAAAACTACTGCCACCGGCTGGTGCATATGGAAGTGCCCTGGAACCCTAACCGCATGGAGCAGCGCAATGGTCGCATTGACCGGCACGGCCAGAAACACGATCCGCTGGTATTCCATTTTGTAGGCCAGGGGTACAAACAGCGGGTGCTGGACAGCTTTGCGGTGCCGGCAGACGATTTGGAAGCCGACCTGGAATTTTTGATGCGCGCCGCCGAAAAGGTGGAGCAGATCCGCGAAGATTTGGGCAAAGTTGGCCCGGTGATCGCCGAGCAGGTAGAAGAGGCCATGCTGGGCAAACGGCGGCGGCTGGACACCAGCCACGCTGAAAACGAGGCCGGCGCGGTGCGCCGCATGTTGAGATTTGAACGCGATTTGCGCGAGCAGGTGGAGAAGCACCTGAGCCAGTTGTACGACATCCAAAAAACGCTGCGTCTGTCGCCGGAGAATATTCAGGCGGTGGTGGAGATTGCGCTGGAACTGGCCGGTCAGCCGACGTTGATTCCTACCAATACCCGGCAGTCTGACCCGGACGGGGCGAACCCCCTGCCCCAGCCGTCATTCTACCTGCCCAACCTCAGCGGCAGTTGGCGCGTTTGCACCGAGGGATTGGCCCACCCCCATACCGGGGAGATCCGGCCCATTGTGTTTGACCATCGTTTGGCCCAAAGTCGGGATGACGTGGTACTGGTGCATTTGAACCACCGGCTGGTGCAGATGGCCCTGCGCCTGCTACGGGCCGAGGTCTGGTCGCCGGAGGGGCGGCAGGGTTTGCGCCGGGTGACGGCCCGCCTAGTGCCCAACCACGCCGCCGATCTGCCGGTGGTGGTGGCCCACGCCCGGCTGGTGGTGATTGGCGGGGACAGCCATCGCCTGCACGAAGAGGTGATTACCGTGGGCGGTGTGATCCAGCCCGGCAAACAGGATCGCCCTTTCCGGCGGTTGAATGTGGGCGAAACCCAGGCCGTGCTGGAAGCCGCGCTGGACCGGCCAGTGTCGGCCAAAATGCAGGCGCAATTACAGCGCCAGTGGGAACAGGTGAAACCGGCCTTGTTGCAGGCATTGTCGGCGCGGATGCAAGACCGGCTGGCCGGAATGCAGCGCCTGCTGGAAGAACGAGCGGCCAAGGAGTCGCTGGATATTGAGGCCATCTTGCGTGAGTTGGCCCGGACCATTGAAGAGGAACTGGCCGAACCGGCCTACGTGCAGTTAGAGCTGTTCAGCACCGACGAGCGCAGCCAGTTGAGCCGCAACACCACGGCCCTGCGCGCCCGGCTGGAGCAGATTCCGGCGGAAATTGAAGCTGAGCAAGCCGTCATCCAGGCCCGTTTTGCCGACCCGGAGCCGCGCATGTTCCCAGTGGCGGTGACGTTTTTGGTGCCGGAACGGTTGAATCATTGAGTCAACTCTAAATGGGAGTGCATTCGTTAGATGACATCAGATAATCACACCTGGACCAATCAACTCTATCGCATTGCTGATTTCCTCTATTGGGAACCGCAACGTATCAACAGACAGAAACGCCAGAGCGGTGATATGCAGGCATACCAAACGGCGATGAGCAACCTGCGGACATTGGAAGTGCCGTTGAATCGTCTGTTTGATGTGATGATCCACCTCTCGCCCCAACGGGTCAAACGACGAATTCTGGCTGGTTTTCTGCCGGTTACCGAGGTCGATTTTGGCCAGCAGATTGAGTACCTCAGCATTTATGATCGCCTGGCAGAGGAAGAAACTTACTTCATTCAACCAGATACGGTCCTTGCCTCGAAACAAGCGCATATTTGTATTGAACTCAAAATCGACAAATCGCCCCTTACCCTGAATCAGGTTTACAAATATCTGGCTTTACTGGGCCTCTGGCAAACCAAAATCGAGACAAGCACGACGCCGTATCTGTTTTTGCTGACCCAAAAGAACCTTGCCACGCAATGGACTTATGGCGAACGGGCTATTGTCTTCACCGAGGCAGATGACCTGACCAGCCTGCAACATTTTCTGAGAACCGCCGATCTGCCTCAGAAGTTTAACTGGACAGCCGCCTCAATTAATCCCCACAAGATGATTGAAGAGATTAGAGAAAATGCTATATTAGGCTGGGCCAGTTGGCAGACTGTAGGTGATATTTTGGACGCTGAGCTACGGTCATTGGATCAAGATGGCACGTCTGAAGGAGCAGAGATTTTACAGAATTTGCTGGGCGATTTTTTGACTGAATTGACCCATCGTGGCTTGTGGAAATCTACAGCTTGGCAAAGAGAAGCGTGATTGTAAGGAATTTATGCAATGTCCCAACAGCTAGCATACTATGAAATTCAAGAGCTACTAGGTGAAGGTTCATTCGCTTGGGTTTATCGTGCTTTTGATACAAGGTTGGACCGTCCTGTTGCTCTTAAAATACTTAAACCCATGTGGATGAGTGATAGGCAGGCGGTCCAGCGCTTAAAGCAAGAAGCTAAAACAATGGCCAAAATGCATCATCCCAACATTATTGATGTCTATGATGTTGGAGAAACAGAAAGCTACCTTTATGTGGCTCAGTTTCTGGTTGAAGGCGAAAACTTAGCTGAACGAATAAGCAAAGGCCCATTCAATTGGGATGAAATGCTTGAAGTTGTGCAGGATATAAGCGCGGCTTTAGACTATGCTCATAGCCTGGGAATGATTCATCGTGATATCAAACCAACAAATATTCTGCTTGATGTAAACCAAAAGCCTTATTTGGGGGATTTTGGGTTAGTAAGAATTGTCGAAGAGTCCACCTGTTTGAGCACAAGCACAGCTATGGTTGGTACTGCCCGTTATGTAGCCCCTGAAATCTGGGACGGCAAGGCAGCAACACCTGCCACTGATATTTACGCCCTAAGTTGCGTTGTCTATGAAATGTTAACAGGAAAAGTGTTGTTTGAAGGGTCATCGGTTATGGCTGTTATTAAGAAGCATGTTGATGGCCCAACATTTTCTGAGTCCTGGCCACCTGGGATTCCAAATGGCTTGACAGCCGTATTACAAAGAGGATTAGCTCGAAACGTCACCCAGCGCATCAGTAACGCCAAAGAATTATTATCCTCGCTGGCCGGGCTGAGTCTGGCTACCGTAGCGGAGACAGTTCAGTTTCAACCACTAAAGCCTGTTGAACCAAGTCTCGAACAGAAGGCAGACAAGACGGAGACTTTTGCCCCAACTCCAGGCGTTAGCCAAGACATTGGCCGTAAAGTCTCAGCTCGATATATCCCCTGGCTATGGATGGCCGTTGCTGTGGTGATAATTGCATCCCTTTCAGCAGCTTGCCTCGGGATTCTCTTACCTAATTTCAATAATCTTGTCGCGTTCCTGTCACCTGACCCAACCCCTACCCTTATTAGCTCGATAATGCCCCCAACCTGGACACCAACATTAGAACCCAGTCCAACTCCTACCCTTAACTCGATAATGCCGCCAACCTGGACACCAACATTAGAACCCATGGAAACTTCTACATTAACCTCAACTCCACCTCCATCCCCAACTCGAATTCCAAAATTGACTACCAAGACCGATCTCAATGTGCGAGCAGGGCCTGACGTTACGTATGACTTGATTGGACTCTTACCATCCGGGACTG
The DNA here is from genome assembly GCA_016926805.1 of Anaerolineae bacterium. GTDB lineage: Bacteria > Chloroflexota > Anaerolineae > 4572-78 > J111 > JAFGNV01. The sequence goes on along the minus strand of JAFGNV010000106.1, from coordinate 642 downwards.
CTGTAGAGATTATCGGCCGAGATGAAGCAAAAACGTGGTGGCAGATTCGTTTTGTTCCAGCATCCAGTGGCGTGGGTTGGGTCACAGCCGATCCGGCTTTCTCCTCAACTGAAAATACCGAAAACGTATCTGCGGTCGAGATACCTCCCACCCCAACAGGAACGCCCACTTCCACATCTACACCCATCCCAGTGACTTCAACCCTAATACCTACAGCTACTAAAGCACCTATTGCTGAGATTGATGTGGTCATCGCCGAGGTAATTGCCCCCGGAGAGGTGGCCCGCGAGACTCTGGTTATTTTTAATCGGGGAGCCGGAGCCAATTTCTATGAATGGCGACTGGAAGGTTCACCCCTTGGGATCTTTGTTTTTCCAGATATATTTATATTTAATGGCGGAAGTATTCGCATCCATACTACAGTTGGTGAGACCACGGCCAGCGATCTCTATCTGAATCAGGTTGAGGCGGCCTGGCCGCCCGGCACCATTATTACCTTGAGAACCAACAACGGGGTTGAGATAACAAACTTCACCGTGCCTGGCCCGTAACATTATAAGGTTTGTTGAGTCAGGAGTCATAGATGTCCACCGCCCGCCACCACGCCGAATGGCTATCATTAATGGAAATATCCGGCCCGTT
>JAFGNV010000105.1 GCA_016926805.1 Anaerolineae bacterium | reverse complement strand
TACCGATGGCTACTCTTTGCCAGGGCCTCAGCCTTGACTGGCCGGTGCAATTGGTTCAGGAGGTTGTCCCATAGTCTTTACGCTTACTGAAATTTAATGTTTTGAGCCACTTTTTTGTGATATACTTTGGTTATGAATATTGATACCGGGAGGGAATAACAATGGAATCACAATGCGCCGCCTGTAAATTGCGCAGTTACGCCGAAAACAAACCCAACTCACTCATCGCCAAGCTGTGGCGCTGGCACACCACCTGGTGCCCCGGCTGGAAAACGTATCAGGCTGAGTTAGCCAAACAGCAAACAGACACAACCACGCCGCCTAAAACCTCGCAAGAATGAATCAAGCCTCCGATTTCTTTGAGAAATCAGGGGGACTTATTCGATAGTTCCCTCAGTGATCAGGTCCAACTACTGAAGACATTACCGTAACCAATACCCGCATCGCACGGAGGGAGAATCATGAGTCGGTTGTTACTAATTTCTCTGTTGATCATCATCATTGTTGGCGTGGCAATAGGGTTTTTGTTACTCTACCAGTCCCGGTCCAACCAGGTGGGCAGACCACAAACAACTTCCGACATTGCTACTGGTGGGGCAACAACCTTGCGTCTTACCAGTGCTCTAACTGCTACAACCCATCTTCCCATCATTACAACCAGCGACAAGAGAGATGATGTTGACAAGTGGAACTTGTGGATTACAGACTTTCCTCAACTGCGTGGCGCCAACATCTACCAACGCCGTGTCTATCCTGAACTCGATGGCCCTGAATTTGCCGGACCCGGTCCCGTGGGACCGCCCTACTCTCAGGCAGATTTCGACCGGCTCGCTGCTATGGGAGCCAATTACGTCAACATATCTCACCCTGGCCTATTTACCGAAACGCCACCCTATACCCTTGATCCCGACATCCAGAGTAACTTAGACAATTTACTGACGATGATCGCTCAGGCCGATATGTTTGCCGTTATCAGTTTTCGTACGGGTCCGGGCCGAAGCGAGTTCACCTTTTTCTGGGACGAAGTTGGCGACTGGTTTGATGAGAGCTATCTCAATGATTCGATGTGGCAAGATCAGGCCGCTCAAGATGCCTGGGTGGATATGTGGCACCACGCCGCCAGCCATTACCACGACAATCCCATTGTAGTTGGTTACGATCTGATGGTTGAACCCAATTCCAACGAGGTCGGTAGCCACGCCCTCGACGATGCGCTGGATATCTGGGACCCGGAAGATTTTTATGCAGAATATGGCAACACATTGTACGATTGGAACCAACTCTACCCCCGCCTTACTACAGCCATCCGCCAGGTAGACCCTAACACTCCTATTTTGATCGGTGGGATGGGCTACAGCGCCATTGAGTGGCTGCCGTATCTGCAACCCACAGATGATCCCCGCACAATCTATACGGTGCACCAGTACGCACCCTTTGCCTACACCCATCAAGCGCCACCCCCTCTCAACACCTATCCCGGCCTATTCGACACAGATTGGGATGGCGCCGATGACCCCTTCAATCGGGTCTGGTTAGAGAACTTACTGTCCACCGTTGATGATTTCTCAACTACTCACAGCGTACCGGTCGCTATCAACGAGTTTGGGCTGATGCGTTGGCAGCCCGGTGCCGCTGATTTCATGGATGACCAGATCGACCTGCTGGAACAACGAGGCATCAACCACGCTCTGTGGCTGTGGGAAACCTCGTGGGAAGTCTACGCCAAAGACGTTGATGCCTTCAACTTTCGACATGGTCCCAACCCCGACAACCATGCCGACGTGGACTCAAGCAACCTAATGAACGTCATCAGCAAATACTGGCAACGCAATACCATCCGACCATAATTCAGAACAATGCCCGAGCACAAAGGAGATATTCCGTGAGACATCTGACCCCTATCGTTTGTATTTTTTGCGGCTTGACCGTGTTACTATTCTGGTCACCTCCGCTTGGGGCCCAAGACCTCAACGAGATCATCCTCTACCAGGAAAATTTCGATGGTGGTCAGGTCCCCGGCTGGGAATTGGAACCCGGCTGGAACATCGTCCAAGATGACAATAACTGGGTTCTGGCCGGAGAAGGCCATCAGTGGGCTTCTCCAGATTTTAGTGCTAAAGGTGACTTTCGCGTCCAATTCCGGCTCAAACTCCTGCGCGGGCGTATCCACCTGGTTTACCGGATGAACAGCATGGGGCGTTATTTCATCGGCTTCGAGGAGTTTCGGTCGGATTTGAACAAACAATACTGGCCCGACACGTTTCTGCACGGATTGGCCGGGGCAGATGTCTCTCACAATCTGGCCGACTGGCATCAGGTGGAAATTGTGGGCCAGGGAGCCACGCTTCGCTTCCTGGTAGATGGCCAGATTGAATGGGAGTATATTGATGCCGACCCGTTGCAAGGCGGCTCTTTTGCCTTTGAAACGTTGGATGATGCTCAGGCTTACGTGGACGACATCATTGTTTACGGCCCCCCCCCACCCCCAACCCCCACCCCCGACTCGCGCTTCACCTGGGTGCGGACGGGTGGCCCACTGGGCGGGTTGGGCTACGATGTGCGCATGCGGCCCGATAACCCCGACATCATGTATGTCACCGATGCCTGGGCAGGTGTATTTATGACCACCGATGGCGGCCAAACCTGGTTTCCCTCCAATGAGGGTATTACCACCCGCACCGGCGAGTCTGGCGATGCTATTCCGGTTTTTTGCCTGACCATTGACCCGCACAACTACGATACCATCTGGATTGGCACTCAAAATGTGCGGGGCATTTTCAAATCTACCGACGGGGGACGCACCTGGGGTAAAATGGACAATGGGATAGTGGAGAATGAAGGTATCACCTTTAGAGGAATTACGATTGACCCCAATAACCCCAACATCGTCTATGCTGCCGCCGAAATCTCCAGTTGGGCCTGGGCCGGAACAGAACGCCAGGGCCGCGAATTCGACATGGTCCAGGGTGTTGTCTATCAAACCACCGATGGCGGCCAAAACTGGACCCCCATCTGGCGCGGCGACAATCTGGCCCGCTACGTGTGGGTTGACCCCCGCGACTCTAACGTGGTCTACATCTCCACCGGCATTTTTGACCGCGAAGCCGCCAACTCCGAACCCGACACCCGCACCTCCGGCGGCGAGGGCGTTCTTAAAAGCATCGATGGCGGGCAGACCTGGACTCAGATTAACCGGGGCCTACTAAACCTGTATGTCGGCTCGCTGTTCATGCATCCGCTTAATCCTGATATTTTGCTGGCCGGAACCGGCAACAATCAATATTACCAACAGGCTGGCGTGTACCTGTCTACCGATGGCGGCGCATCCTGGCAGCAAACCTTGGCTGATGACAACATCAATGCGGTTGAATTTGCCGAATCCGACCCCGCCATTGCCTACGCTGGAAGTTCCAACGCCGTCTATCGCAGCGACGATGGGGGTGAGAACTGGCGGCGGATGTCCGGCGGTGAGAATGGCTGGGGGCCGCCGGGTATTCGAGCCGGTTTTCCCATCGACTTCCAGGTGGATCCCCGCGATCCCGACCGTATTTTTGCTAACAACTACGGTGGTGGAAATTTCCTCAGCGCCGACAGGGGTCGAACCTGGACGGCGGCCAGCAAAGGTTACACTGGCGCGCAGGTGCGGGATATTGCGGTCGGCGGAACCGGGCAAGTATTTGCCACGGCCCGGAGTGGTCTTTTTGCCAGCCACAATGGCGGCGAGGATTGGCAAGGGCTGAATACACCGCCCACTGCGGTGATGGAATGGTATGTGGTGGCGGTTGATCCTGCCGACTCGCAGCACGTGTTGGCCGCCAATAACTGGCTGGGCACTCTGCTGCAAAGCCACGAGGCCGGGCAAAGCTGGCAGCCGGTTGGCCAGCACATAGGCGATAGAATGATGAGCTGGCGAGCCATTACCTTTGCCCCCTCAACCCCCCAGACCGTATACGCCGGCACATCGGCTTTTTATTCGGCGGGCACGTTTGATGACCGGATGCCAGCCGCCGGGGTTTTTGTTTCTCATGATGGGGGTGACACCTGGGCTCCGGCCAATGATGCCACCTCGCAACAGGCCAATGTTACCGACCTGGCGATTGACCCTCAAGACGCGAAGATTGTGTATGCGGCTACCGGCAATCATGGCTTGCTGAAAAGCACGGATGGGGGTGAAAATTGGGCCAAACTTAATCAAGGGCTACCCGGCACACCGGCGGCATTGGCGGTAGCCGTTCATCCCACTGAAACGGAAGAGGTGTATCTCGGCCTGGCATTTGGCGGATTGTATCGCAGTGGCGATGGCGGGGCAACGTGGCAAATGTCGGCCAACGGCATGAACCCCGAAGCGATGCTGTCGGACATTGTCTTTGATCCCACCAACCCCCAAGTGATGTACGCTGCCGACCGTTTCAGCGGCATCTATCATTCCCCTGACGGCGGCAACACCTGGCTACCGATCAACCACAATCTACGCATGCGGGCGTCCAATAAACTGGCCCTCTCGCCCGATGGTCAACATCTGTACGCCGCTACTGAAGGCGAGGGCGTCTTCCGGCTTGACCTCAACGGTGAACCACCCGTGGCGGTCTCAGAGACAATGGAGGAGATTGAAGAGGACACCGGCGACGTGGTCAAAGAAATCCCCACCCCCGTTGTTCCAGAATCAACAACAGATGAAGGTGGCGGCTTTTGCGCGATGGCGGCGATACTGCCTCTCGGGCTGGTTGGATTGGTTTGGATACAACAACGCAGAAAGTGAAATCATGTTTGGTCACACTTTTGACGCAACCCGCCGTTCGCCTTTGGTATGGCTCCTTCTATGTCTATGTCTGGTTGCCTGTCAGTACCAACCATCCCCACCCTCTCTGCCGGATACTGTGTCCGGCATCGTCCTCAATGATGGTGATCCGGTGGTCGGGGCAGTTGTGCGTGTTCAAACCACCGCTAAGGCCACCCTCACCGACGAAGCTGGACGCTTCACCCTGACCGACCTGACGCCGCATGAGCCGGTCGTTCTCACCGCCTGGGCAAAAGGCTATTACATTACCAGCGGTAAAGATGAATATCTGCCCGGTACAAGCGGGATTCAACTGCATTTGCACGCCCATCCGGATAAAGACAATGATGAATATGCTTGGCTGCCATCTCAATACCATGCCGGTCAGGGCGAGAATCAAGGTTGTGCTGAATGTCACAGCAATTCGGCGGCTGATGTGCCGTTTACTTTGCCCGTGGACGAGTGGCTGCTTGACGCCCATGCCCAGACGGCGGCTAACCCTCGTTTTTTGACTATGTACCAGGGCACTGACGTTTTCAGCCATCAGAGTCCGTCCACCCGTTATGGCACCAACCGCGATTACGGTCGTTTTCCGCTGCGGCCTGATCCTGCTCAACCCTACTATGGCCCCGGCTACAAACTGGATTTTCCCGACACCAACGGCAATTGCGCCGCCTGTCACACCCCGGCGGCGTCGGTGAAGGCACCTTACGGCGTGAACCCAACCACGGTGACCGGTGTTGCAGCCGAGGGAATATCTTGCGATTTTTGCCACAAGGTGTGGGATGTGCGGCTGGATTCCGCCACGGGTTTACCCTACCCCAACATGCCGGGCGTCCTTTCCTTTGAATTTCGCCGCCCGCCAGAAGGTCATCAATTTTTCGCCGGGCCGTTTGACGATGTAGCGCCCGGCGAGGACACGTATTCGCCGCTTCAGCAGCAAAGCCAATTTTGCGCGCCGTGTCACTTTGGCGTTTTTTGGGATACGGTGGTTTACAATTCCTTTGGCGAGTGGCTCGACAGCCCCTATAGCGATCCCGAAAGCGGCCAGACTTGTCAAGACTGCCACATGCCTCGTTTAGGGGTTACTCACTTTGCTCACCCCAACCAGGGCGGATTGACCCGCAACCCGGACACCATCTTCGGCCATCGCATGCCGGGGGCAATGGATGAAGAACTCCTGCAAAACGCGGTCATTATGACCACCACCGCTTGGTTGGTAAAAGACACCATCGTGGTGCAGGTAAACATCACCAACCACAATACCGGCCATCACGTGCCAACGGATAGCCCGTTGCGTCATCTAATCTTGCTGGTGCAGGCTGCCGATGAGCAGGGACAAAACCTGCGTCTGCTTCACGGCTCGACGGTGCCGGATTGGGGCGGCAAGGGTGACCCGGCAGAGGGGAATTATGCCGGGTTGCCGGGCAAAATCTTTGCCAAAATTCTGGAGGAGTTGTGGACGGAGGTTTCGCCTACAGGAGCTTATTGGAATCCCACCCAGCTGATCAGCGACAATCGTCTGGCCGCCTTTGCCACCGACATCAGTACCTACACCTTTGCCAGGCCGGAGGCAGGATCAGCGGTCGTCGAGGTCAGGCTAATTTTTCGACGGGCCTTTAAAGAGTTGATGGAGCAAAAGGGCTGGGATGTACCAGATATAGTGATGGAAGCAGAAACCATGGTCATCGAACCATAAACTACGACAAATTCAACCTAAACCCATACCCCCGCACTGTTTCAAACAGCTTGTTATCCGGGTCAATCTCGGCGATTCGCTCACGGAGGCGGCGGGCCAGGGCATCGATGGCCTGTTCGGAAACCCCGTCAGCCTCTTCTTCTGACCAGACTGTTTCTACCACCTTATCCCGCGAAACCACATTGCCCGCATTTTTGTACAAAAGCTCCAAGAGGGTGTATTGCGCCACCGAAAGAGGTGGAATGATTTCCTGCCCCTTAACCCAAACTCGTTTAGCCGAGAAGTCCATTTTAAGGGCAGCTTCCCGTTGCTGTATGGTCATCACCGGAGCGGTGGCGTCATCTTCAATAAACGTCAATTTAGCGCACAGAGCAATCCCGATTTCATCACCGTTACGGATGATCTGGGGTTCGTTGGTAAGAGGTTCGCCGTTGAGAAAGGTACCGTTTTTACTGCCCAGATCGCGCAGATGGTAGCCTTCAGGGGTGCGAGTAATCTCCGCATGTCGTCGGGATACCTGACGATCATCAATCTGCACGTCACTGGTGGCATCTCGACCGATGATCATCGAAGACTCGGTCAAAAACCACTGGGTTTTAGGGCTGTTTCCCTCCTGAACCAACAATATGGCAAATTCACGCATAATTACTACCTCCTGCATATACTTGCGCTACTCCCCAGGCAGGTCACTGGCTCTGAAACAGGGATAAATTAAACTGAGTTATACCCCTCAGTTACCCTTTTTCAACCAAAAGCCAACCACCTGAAGAGTCAAAAATATCAATGAGATCCACCACTCTTGACAGAAAAGGTTTGTTAGATTAAGCTATCTCCAAGAGACAGCCACTATCCTTTTGAAGCTAGTCGCCGTCTATCGGACAAGATATTATCCTGTCCGCAAAAAAGGAGAACTGCGAAGGGTAATCCTTCGATAATTGCGGCGCAAACACGCGCCGGCAACAGGACGGAGAAGAACATATTAATGTCAGGAACATTAAATTCTGGCACCATCTTGTGGTCTCGCTACCGCATTTTGGATCTTGTTGGCCAGGGTGGTATGGGCGCCATTTACCAGGCGGAGGATTTGCGTCTGGAAGGACGTCTGTGCGCCATTAAAGAAGTCTTTTTAGACCCAGGCGCCTCCAAAGAACAGCAGGAACAAATTAAAACCGCCTTCCACCGAGAAGCCAGTATTCTGGCTCGTTTGGATCATCCCAATCTTCCTAAAGTTTCCGACTTCTTCTTCTTCAACGGCCGCGAGTACTTGGTGATGGACTTTGTGCCAGGTCAGGACCTACGCGAAATTATTGAAAACGCCAAACATAAAAAAACATTTATTCCTCAAGACCAATTACGCACCTGGGCCGAACAACTCATCAGTGCTTTGGAATATTTGCACCAACAAGACCCGCCGGTCCTTCATCGCGATATTAAACCTTCAAATATCAAGGTTACGCCTAACGGCACCATCAAACTGGTTGACTTTGGTCTGGTAAAACTCCTTCTACCGGATGATAATCGAACCGTGACGGTTCTGCAAGGCCGGGTGACCATTCAGTATGCGCCATTGGAACAAATCGGCGGTGACACCGGTCATACCGATAGTCGATCCGACATATACTCGCTGGGCGCAACCCTGTATCACATCCTTACCAACGAGCCACCGCCTGACGCCAAAACGCGTTACATTCAGGCCAAAACCCAACCACCTTTGAGTATCTGCAATATCAACCCTGACGTTTCGTTACAAACCGAGCAGGCCGTCCTACACGCGCTGAGTTTGCACCCCGAAGACCGCCCCGCTAATATTCGACAATTCCGGCAGGAGTTGCTCAGTGGGGCGCCAATTGTGGTGAACGGCCAAAGAGTCAACGGCTGGCGGTCGGTATTCTGGCGGAACCGGGTTATGCTGGCCCTGATTGCGGCTCTGTTAATCCTGGCTATTATCCTGACCTTGACGCCGGGTGTCTCTGAGAGCAATAGCTTTGAGCCGGGCCAGCCACCGCCCATCAGCAACGTAAATCCCTAACCTTTCCCTCAGGTAGACTTTCCAACGTTCCACATCCTTTTCCCAGAAGATTCTACCCGGTTTCAAAAACCAGGCCACCACCGCCCCAACAGCAAAGACAAGACTCACCAACGGAGCCACCCAATGGCCAGTTGCGCCTCGCATCACAATGCTTGATTCGGGATAGCTGCGGGCATAAATGGTGTAGCCAATGTACCCCACCAGGCCAATGGCCACCGCAAACAGGGCGGGGCGAATACGCTCCTCCAGCGAAAAACGGTCTCCGCCCAGGGTAAAGGCAATCCCCCCAATCAGCAGCATTCCCACCAGGGCATAGATCAAATCGGCAAAAGATACCGGCGGTGATGGTGGCGGGGTTAACGGGAGAGGAGTGGGTTCCGGGGTTGGCGTTAAAGTTGGGGTGTTCTCAAGCGTTGGCGTATCCGTAGGTGTTGGGCTGAGGGTGGGCGTGTCGGTGGGCATAGAAGTGGAAGTTACGGTTGGGGTGGGCGTATCCACAATACCAGGCCCAATGTTAAATTTAATAGACTCGGTGGCCAGGTCACTCGAGGCGCTGATCTCCAATGGCGTATCACGCTCTTTGACAATGGTCATTTCAGCCACCCCGTTCGTCGTACTGGTTCGAAGCGGCTCCAGCGACAAGCCCTCCAGGGGATAGAATCTAAAGAAATCGACCGAGGTACCATCCGGCACGGGATTGCCATTTTTATCAACAATCACACTTGTCCGGAATTTGATGCTCTCACCCACCTGTAAATCGACGGTAGTGATGGGTTCAGCTTGTTCCGGCACGGGCGTTACCTTGCCCTCTTTGTTGGCAATCTCCACCGGTTCAAGTTGAATCACCTGCCCGGGGTCGGGGCTGAGGTCAAGCGGGCCAAGCGCAGGAATACTCACCGGGGCCGCACCGGTTGGTTCAAACTGCTGGAAGAGAACCCGGGCCGCAGTTTCCAGGTAATCACGCCCTCTGCTGTAAAAGCCATAGTAGGCCGTTAACTGGCTGATTTCGGTTTCATCTAAAAAATAGGGGGCATCAAAGGCAAATAGCACCAATTTTTTACTACGCAAACTATCGTAACGATTGCGTAGTAAGGTCCGCACTGCATCAGATTGAGGGTACTTATCGGGATTAATATCCAACATGGCAAAGATGATCCAATCGGCGGTTTCAATCCGGATTTGGGTAATGGCACTTTGGGGCGGCGGTTCTTCCGAGAGCATTGCCTTTAAATCGGCAAAGCTAAAACTGGATATTTGTTGCGAAGAAATTTGACCCGTGGCTTCTGGCCCAAATAGTTGCAACATGATTTCTTGCAGGGCGCCAGTTTCAATCAGAGCAAACTCAGGGCAATCAGCACAATCTCTAACCAGACGATCGTCGGTGAAAATAACAATTCGCTGGCCTGGCTGTGGCGCTTCGGGTAAAGGAACCATCCCTTCTCGGGTAACGGGTGTAATTAAGGTGGCTCCTGCCTGGGCAATCTGGTCGAGGTCAAGGACAACCTCACTCAATAAATCCAGGTCTTCCGTCGATTTTTGAGGATTAACATTAAACAAGTCCTGGCCATAGATTTTTATTTTGGCCTTAATAATCCGCCGAACGGCCTTATCAACGGCTGCCTGAAAATTAGGATCGCTGGCGTATTTCTCCCGGAAAAAGCCAATGGTATTTTTAATGTTGACCAGTTCGGTTTCGGGGACGTTGGCAAAGGAAAAATTGGTCAGCAGCAAAATATCGCTACCGGCCAAAAAGGCATCCTGGGCTAAACGCCGCCCCGGAAACGCATCACCAGTGGCAGCAATTCCTTCCAGGGCGGCGGGGACCCCCAACGGGGCGCTGACAATTAAACCGCCGGTTTCACGCCAGGGGGCAAATTCTTTTAAGGCCAAGATAGTGGGCAAATTTCTGGCATCCAGGCTAATGGGTACATTGCCCCGCAAGCCCTGGTAACGCACGTGGGCCGTCATCAGCCCATCGGTTAACCCATCCATCTGCGCCGGGTTATCCGGGTTCAACCGGGTTACTTTAAAGAACGGCGGCAATTCTGTTTGCCGCAAGTCATCCAGCGATTTTAGAATTGTGGGCACGCCCTGGTTAATCTCCCGGTCACTGCTGCCAAAGCCGGGAAAATGTTTGGCTATGGCCAACACCTGGTGATCGCTGCCTTGGTGGACGCCCTCAATATAAGCCTGGCCCATTTTGCCCACCCAAAAGGGATGGCCGCCAAAGGTACGCGTGCCTAACGACCCCCCTCGCTCCGGGCGAGGATTGTCCAATACATCTAGCGAGGGGCCAAAAATCATATTCACCCCCAGCAGTGATAACTCCCGTCCAACCGTTTCCCCAACCAAACGGGCATTGGCAGTATTCCAGGTGGCTCCGATAGCCATTTGATTGGGAATCCCGGTTACCCCTCCCCGAACTTGAGTGTAAGGAAACCCGTTGCCTTCGTGATTGACGGCAATAAACAACGGCAGGGGATGGTAAGCCTCCCCAACCGTTATGACCGGAGTGGCAGTAATTAAAACGGTTGTGGTCAGCGGCAGGGTGGGAGTTGCCATGGGGGTAATGGTTTCACTGGCGGTTAAAGAGGCGGGGGGTTCCTGGGCTAAGTCTTGCAAAACATTGGTGAGAGTCAGTACCTGGGTGGGTGCATCAGAGTTATTGATAAAATTCTGGTTTTGAGCCGATAAGACCACCCCGCCAATCCGATAGGTTTGAATCAATTCGGCCATGCCAGAATTGGGACCTGCCTCGTTACCTCGGAAGGATACCATAAATAATTGTCCCACCCGTTCTTGGGGCGTTAAAACATTAAAAATTGCCTCCACCGTCGGATCCGGTTCTGGCGTACCCCCCTGGGCCATGGCCCACTCCGGTTGTTCTGGACTCAAAATAAGAACCAGGAATACGGTGAACGCTAGAACGATATGGAGTTGTAATCTGGAAACGGTTCGAGTCACTGAAGATGTCCCTTTATTGGGTGGTTAATTGTGCTAAAGTATACCGCCGATTGAAGGTGTCGTCAACACATCCTTTAGCCCGAAAAAAGGTTGCAGGGTGAAGGTTTTGGTGATAAATCTCGTATAATATTAAGTTGAGTCAAGATGATCCGGACCCCAAGGACGGCCACCATGAACCCTTGGGGTTTCCTCTTGCTTAATTAGGAGGCGTTGTGCCAGAAAGGAGAGGCGTATGCTATTGATAATCCTCATTATACTTCAGGGATGGCCAGGGTAAACCGCAATGACTCCCCTCCAATCCCTTTATGCCGATGCCGTCTTCCGGCTGTCTAATTTAACCTGGCTGGAAGGCATTGATTTACTGCTGGTCAGCCTGGCCTTTTTTGGGCTATTGAATCTGATTCAACGGAGCCGGGCCGGATTCTTATTGCGAGGCACGCTGGCCCTGGGTGCCCTGTTCCTCATTGTCACCATTATCCTGCCCTTGCCCACGTTTGACTGGTTAATCCGGATATCCCTGATTGCCCTGTTAGTGGGCACGCCGATTATCTTTCAGCCCGAACTGCGGCGTTTGCTGGAACGCCTGGGGCGCAACACAGCCATGGGACGCGCCGTGCGGCACACCGCTACCGAGGAAGTGTTGGCCGACCTGATGCCGGCCATCGAGAATCTGTCCCAGAGTCGAACCGGCGCTTTGATTGTGCTGGAAGGAAATGACTCGCTGCAAGAGGTTACCAAAACAGGCGTAGCCTTTGGCGGTGAGGTGACCGGCGAGTTACTGCAATCCATTTTTTTCCCCGGCACCCCGCTGCACGATGGGGCGGTGATTATTCGGGAAAATTCCCTGGTTGCGGCGGGTTGTGTTCTTCCTCTCAGCCAGGACCCCCTCCCCGCCGAACGGCGATTGGGCACGCGCCACCGGGCCGCAGTGGGTTTGAGCCAACATTACGATGCCCTGGTGATTGTAGTCAGTGAGGAAACCGGCGAGATTTCGGTCGCCCGTTATGGTCAATTATATCGCCCGTTGAAAAGCGCCTCCCTGCGTGAGCAGGTGTTTAATTTTTATTCACCTGTCTCGCCCCCCTCATCAACCTTATTCTTGAACGGTCTCTTCAAACGAAGCTGGAAGGGAGGGGGGCCACAACCATCCTTCCTGCACCGGGTGGTACCGTTTGTCGGCCTTTTGTTTATTTCCGGGTTATTGGGGCTGGCGGCATGGTCGTTTGTGATTGAACAGACCAACCCGGCCCGGCGCTACCGTCTGGACAATATTCCTCTCCGCGTGGCGGATCTTCCCGCCACCTACACCCTGATGACGCCGGCTCCGGCGACAGTCTCGGCAATTGTCCAGACCACCGCCGATATAGGGTTAACCTTACGTCCCAGTAGTTTTCAGGCGATTGTGTCGCTAAAGGAAGTTTCACCGGGTTTGAACCGGGCAACCATCCAGGTTAATTCGGGCGCTTCATCGGTGAGAATCTTGTCGGTAGATCCGGCAGCCTTAGATTTAGAAGTAGAGTCGATCATCAGCCGGACGCTGCCGGTGACAATAGACCTGCCCGACCAGCAAAACTTATCCCCGGCATATATCATGGTGGGACAGCCGGTGGCGTCTCCCCAACAGGCGCAGATTACCGGACCGGCGCCGTTGGTTGAAACTGTCAGCCGGGTACAAACTTCAGTTTCACTGGCCAATGCCGGGGCCTCTCTGCAAGAAACCCGGCCCTTGCACGCCCTGGACGAACAGGGCAAAGAAGTGGCAGGAGTTACCGTGGAACCGGCCCAGGTACAGATTAGCGTGCCCATCCAACAACGCGCTAATGCCCGTGATGTAGGGATACGCGCCGTGCCCAATGGCCCCCCTCCCCCAGGCTACTGGTTAAGTGGACTCAGCGTAACCCCCTCTTTTGTAACCCTGAAAGGCTCGCCGGAACGTCTGGCGGAAATAGGCAGTTTCATCGATACCTCACCCATCGATATCAGCCAGGCTTTTGGCAATCTGGAGGTACAGGTTCCCCTGGCGCTCCCGGCCGATGTTCAGGCTTTGGATAGCAATGGTGGCAGCGTGGTACGCATTGTTACCGCAACCGTTCAAATAAAATCCCGCACCGGCGACTTAATTGTGACCCGGCCAGTTGAACTACTGGGGCTAACTCCGGATATTACCGCCACTGTTGCTCCCCCCAACTTGGAATTGCTGCTCAGCGGCCCGCTCCCCACTCTGCAACAGATTGAGGCTAATCCTGACCTGATTCAGGTTTGGGTTAACCCCAACGAGTTAACCCCCAATCAAAGCACCGAAGTTGCACCCCAACTTATCACCCCCGAAGGTGTAAAAGTGCAACTCATGCCGCCATCGGTGCTGGTTACCCTATCTAAACCAGCACTTACCTGGCAAAAGTAAAATTTTTACAGTTGGATTATTTCTATTCCTAACGGCGCTACACTCACCTCGATCCCTTGCTTGTGGGCATCGAATACCTTGGTTGTTTCGGGTTTGTCAATGTTATTAATAACAACCAGCTTCTTGCTTTGGGGATAATAGGCGCATTCGGTAAAAACATTACTGCATGTCCAATAGTCAAAATCGTGGTCAACCCCGGCCGCCCAGAAGATGGCTCGATGTAAGAGGCGCGTATTTGGTAAGGTGAATTTGAACCCCGAAAAATAAACGGAGCGTCCCTGGTAGAAACTATGGACAGCAACCCTGGGCGACCCGGCCTTGTCGGCCAGTACCCTGGTGTTATCACCTAACACAAAGATATTGCCGACATCTTCGCCAAAATCAAGCTCGCCCTCAACATCGGCCATAATGAAATGTTGCCCATCCGGTTTTGGGTAAACAAATTTTTCTTTCGAGAGCGACCGGGCGTTGGCGCGATCAACCCCCAACAGATGGGACAATTGAAAATATTGACCCTTATGCTCGCAAGCGGACGGTTCGCCAACGCCGATGAATCCTCCACCTTGCGCCACCCAACCGGTAATAGCAGCGATGACCTTGTCATTTTTCCAGTGCTCGCCGCCACCCCACGATGTAGCGGCCCTGCCGCTGTTAATGATAACCTTAACCTCAGCGGGAATCCCTTTTTCCAGGATGTCGTCAAAATTCATGAATTCAACGTCAACGGGAAGACCCGACAGCGACTCGATAAGTTCGTTCAATTCCAAGCCGTGAATGAAATGGCCGTTACAAATCCAAGAGCGCAATTTGCCCCAGGCCGTGAGAACGACAACCTTAAAGGGGGCCGTATAGGGTTTATCATTTTGGCAAATTTCCCGGAGCGTTCTGAATTCTCCGACCAGCTCTTCAATATAGTCCACAAAATCCGGATAGTCCCGCACCAGGTGTAAGTATCCTCCCAGCCCAATTCTATCAACGGATTCGCGCAACAACCCCCGGCGAATGTTGACCCAAAAATTCCTGGCATCGCGGGTGGGATCGCCGCCTGTTTTAAAAGTGGGTTCGCCCTTTAAGCCGGTGGGAAACAGATAGGGGTGTAACCGCAGTTCCCTCGTTTTGACTCCCTGCACTCCGGCGCACAATCTGGCCTCAAAACCATTGAAGACACATTTGATCATACCGTCAAAACTGAAATCCTTGAATCTATCGCCGTAGGGTTCTGTCCCCACCCAATGGTCGTCGTAGAACATGTACGCCTCTTTCCCGGCCCGATGAACCAGGTCGATACATTGCCGGCCAAAGGTAACCACAAAGTCATTCGTAAAGTCCAGCCAGGCCAGGTATCGCGCTGAGGGGACCTGGTGGCTGGAACAATAAGCGCCGCCATTGACAAAATCTTCTGAGGTCAAGGTGTAACCTCTGGTTTTGCTAAATTCACGCAAGGCGTACGGGCTAACCGTGTTATCATACGCCCCCCAATCGGAGTAGATATACCGTAGATTTGGTGAATCTCCCCAGAACCAGGCAAAGTTGTAAAACATCGAGGTGAAGCGCACAATTTCTGTACGGGGATGGTCTGCCAGCCATTTTTCCAAAAACCCCAGCATAAACTCCTGCGTCTGGGGATAGATGGGGTCAACGGGCATCAGATGTTCGCGGTCGCCCCAATTATTGGTAATGTGGTTATACATAGAAATGGCTTCCCAAATTCGATAAGCCAGGAAATTGACGGTGTACTTATGCCATTTTTCGACACGCGTGATGGTGACCATACCCGTATTAGGGTCAAACTCCCATTGATCAGCCGGAATTTCCTGGCCAGACGTCCGGTCGAACACCTGCCACCACGTTTGAGGGTTATCATTGACATTTACTTTGAACTGCTCCCTAAAATAGCCGTTTAATAAATCTATCCTCACCGTATCGCTGTTGGCAACAACCGGATAACTCATCAGGTAATTTTGCTGAAGTTTATCCTGATTGGCCTTGGCCCATTCGTTATCCGCCCGGATGAGACACAGGGTCGAATAGATGTCGAATCCGGCGGTAATGATCCGGTCAGACAAGACCGTGCCGTCACTGTCACGGATGGCATCGGCGCCCCATCTTTCGGCAAGTTCTAATGTCAAATCTTCATAACCTGCTTCACCGGGCAAGGTAAAATTTCCCTGCTCAAGCAAAGAGTTATTCATTAAACCCTCCTTTACATATTAAAAATCCTTATAGCTTTTTTATTTTGGAAAAATCTTACGCACGCGGGCGGCCACTGCCTTACCAAGTTTGCGATGTTCCTCGACATCCCAATGAATGGCATCGAGTTTGCTCGAGACAATAACCTCGGCCGTATCCAAAAATTGGCAACCTGATTCCTCGGCCACACGCCGGTATTCACGAGAAAATTTCCTTGACTTCTCCTCGGCGCTGGTAAACATCTCCTCAAATTCTGTTCCGGCCAGTTTTTCCACCGGCGGTGGGGCCAGCAATAACACCGGGGGTGCTTTTTCATGGGGGCCGGTTTCACTTTTTTGAATCACCTGAACCAGAACCCCGGCCCCCTGGGCAATATCAAACGGGCCAACGGAAAAGCGATACTTGAGATCATTGGTGCCCAGCAAGACAATTACCAAATCAAGCGGCTGGTGGCTTTCCAGGCAGGGCAACAAATAAGTTTTACCATTTTTATGAATCCCTTCAATCGGGTCATCCCAAACCGTGGTCCGGCCCCCTAAACCCTCTTCGATAATCAGATAATCCGCCCCCAGTTCATTTCTCAGCACACCCGGCCAGCGTTCATCTCTGCCGTACCGGTTTTGGGTTGAGGGGCTATAGCCCCACGTATTTGAGTCACCATAACAGAGAATTGTTTTCATGCTGCGCTTAAACTCCTTTAAAATTCATAAAATGTCCGGTGTTGTAGTTTTCGCCGCTAAGGCAAACTGCTCACCAGGGCCATACGTGTCCCTGCCAATCGCGCAACACCAGTCGATCCTCGTCAGCCTGCGCCTCGATAAAGAAGGGGATAGCCTGCGCGGCGGACTCCTCCGGTTCCATATCGGCTTTGGTATTCTTTGACCCTTCCATATAAGTTCGCATCCAGCCCGGGTGGTATAATCGGAAAGTATATCCCTGGAGGCGGAGATGATTGAACATAATCTTGACGGCCATATTCAGCGCGGTCTTGGACATGCAGTAACCATACCAATTCTCGCGTCGGCAGCGGTCGATACTGCCCGCTTCGGAAGAAACAAAACACAGGCGTTTCATCTGCCCCCGGTCCAGCAACGGCAGAAATGCTTCCACCACCCGCAACGGTCCGACCGCGTTGATGTCGTACAGCCAATGAATCTTATCATAATCCTGAGGCTCCCGGATGGAGCCTGCCGAGGTGGTTGAGATGACCCCGGCGTTGTTGACCAACATGTCTACCCAACCGGCGCTTGAGGCAACGGCCTGCGCCGCCGCCCGCACCGACCCCATTGAGCTTACGTCCAAGGGAACGAGGCGCAACGATTCGGGAAACTGGCCCAACAGGGCGGCCAACTCGGGCCAATCGGGCATGTACTGACCGGCAAAAACGTGCCAACCCCGTTCCAACAGCCCGGCAGATAGGGCCAAACCCAAACCCCGGTCGGCCCCGGTAACAAACGCAATTTGTTGCATAAAAACATACTCCTCTATAAATTTTCGGCTCATGTTTAGAACAAGTATAGACGTAATCTAACCCTCACCCCAACCCTCTCCCTGTGGGAGAGGGAGCAGCTTTTCCCCTCGCCTCCCGGGAGAGGGACAGGGGTGAGGGCGACCGCGCCAATATTTCCTGTTTGCGTTTGGATATTTGCACTTGTATTTGACATGAGCCAAATTTTCAAGATAAGACATCGCCAACAGCCTCACCCGGAGAGCTTTTCCATCAAAAAATCGTACGCCCGCACCCCATTAATCTGGTGGCGACCCTCGAAGTAGTCGGTTTCCACCTGTTCGGGACAGCCGAAAATACGGTACACGCGATTCCGGGCAATGTCGACGCTTCGTTTGACCGCCTCCAGAGGGAAAATAGGGTCGTGGCTGCCAGCCTCGATCAAGATGGGGCGAGGAGCAATCAATCCCACCAGGTCGTACATCTCGCCAAATTGAGCCAGTCCCGGCACAAAGTTGCAGGTACAGTGTTGCATGGCCAGGATGCTATCTTTAAACGTGGAATAGTAACCACTGATGACACAAGCCTTAATGCGCTCGTCCAGACTGGTGGAGAAAAACGTGTGCATTCCCCCGCCCGACAGACCCATCGCGCCCAGCCGGTTGACATCCACCTCCGGCCGGGTTTCCAGATAATCGACCAATCGTTTGCCATCAAAAACACGCAGGCCCAGGGCGGTACCGCCCAGATGAAACGCCAGTTTGGCGGCGTGGTCGCAGGTGGTCGGCGCCGTCTGCCCCAACTCGGGGTTGAGATATGAAAAATCGGTCTGTCGCTCTCCAAAGCAAGAAATCTCCGGAGCGGCAACGACGAATCCTTTGCGGCACAGGGCCACGCCAAAGTCTTTGTGAATACCGTCGGGAATATCGCGCTCGCTTCCGTTTTCCCACAAACCCACAATGTCCTTAACGCCGTAGCCGTGTCCGTGAAAGGCGACCACTACCGGCAGGGGTTGTTGGCCTGTTTTGGGTATGAGCAGGTACACGGGCATCACCGTGTACGGCGAGGTGTGGAGCAGGATTTTCTCGCGCACATAATCGCCCTTATCCACTTCCTCGATCTTTTCCGGCTTCAGTTCGACCGGCGGTAAGGATTGAAACCCCAGGGCTTCATTGAGCGCCCGGCGAACCCGAACTTGCCAGGCTTCAGCTTGGGCCAAGTTTTTTGTCCGAAAGCAATACGGCGATTGCTCCGGCGCATAGAGTTGCCACAGACCGTAAGCGGGTTGTAACTCTTTCAATTGGTGATAGTTGAGTATATTTGTGCTCAAGCTATTCTCCTTCCGGTTTTTTCCCTCATTCCCAAACTGCTAATGAAATCATTAATTTCATTACGGTATGAAGACCCTAAAGTTGTGCGAATCGTAGATTCGCCGGAGACCTTTAGGGTCTGGATAGCTGAGTTTGGGAACGAGAAAAAGTGTTCATTTGGGCGCATTACCAAACACTTTTGACGGGCAACTCAACCACAAATCGCGCGCCACCTTCGGCGCGTGGTTCGCCCCAGATCCGTCCCTGATGGCGGTCAACAACAATAGACCAGCACAACCACAAACCCAATCCTATGCCTTCGCCTTCTTCATTGGTGGTGAAAAATGGCTCAAATAGCTGGGGTTGTATTTCTGCGGCAACGCCAGGGCCATTGTCTTCCACTTCCAGCCGTACAACCTGTTCATCGGGGTCGATTTCCGGATGTCCAGGTTCCTTTGTTACCAGCGACGTACGCAACATCAACCGGGGTTGATATTCTTCGGCATTGGGGAGGTGAACCAGCCGTTCTTTTTTCTTGGCCATCTCGTGGGCTGCATTTCGTACCAAATTGAGCACAACCTGCTGGATCTGTTGTCCATCACAGAGCACATGGGGCAGATCAGACGCAAACTCTCTGGAAATTTCAATATCCCGGAAGTCGTACTTTTTCTTTAAATCATAATCGGTTGCCGCCAGGGCTAACGTTTGCTCCACCAATACATTCAAATCGTACAAGGCAGGTTGAGATGTACTCTTCCGGGAAAAGCTGAGTAAATCGGAAACAATTTTGGCTGCCCGTTCGCCAGCAGTTCGAATGCCTTCCAGGTACTCAGAGATATTGCGTTCTTGCAGGTAGCGGCTGAGTCCGGCCGGATTTACATCATAAGCGCGCAATCGTTCGCGGGTTCGGGAACGTTCGATGTCGAAGATCATTTGTAACATTTGGGCGCTTTGCATCATCACCCCCAGGGGATTGTTAATTTCGTGAGCTACGCCTGCGGCCAAACCACCGACGCTGGCCATCTTGGCCGACTGAAGCATCATCTCTTCTAGCCGCACCCGCTTTGTTACATCATCAAGCCGCAACACAACCCCTTCAAGATCGTTAACCGTCAGAGGAAAGACATCCACATCGCGGTAAACCGTTCCGGACGGGGTGGTCCACTTTTCCCTGTGTCGATGAGCCACCTGGCGTTGGTTCAGTACCTGCTCAAACAAATCACGGTAACGACTCAGTTCAGGACATGTCTGCCATAATGATTTGCCGTACACCTGTGAGGCTACCTGGCCGGTCAGGGCCTCGGCGGCCGGATTCCAGAATAGCACTCGCCCGACCAAGTCCAGCGCTATCAGGGCTGAGGGCATCGAGCCGGTTATGTTTTGTAACAAGTGCCGCAGTCGTTCTCGCTCGGTTTCGGCTTCGGCTTTCTCACTCTCCAGACGTAACTTGTCAAAACACCGGTCCAATGTGGCCAGTAGATAGCGCATGTCCAATGGCTTTTGTAAGTAGTCGTAAGCGCCTTCGTGAATTGCCTCAACAGCGGTTTCCATAGCGGCATAGGCGGTCATCATCACACACAGCAAATCGGGATTTGTTTCTTTAAGCCGCGATACCAAATTGATCCCACTCTCACGCCCCAGGCGAATGTCCACCAGGGCTACCTGGGGGTCAAAGCTTCCCGCCTTTTCCTGGCCACCTGAAGCATTATGGGCTACCTCAACCTGATAATCACGAGACTCGAGAATGTCTACCAAACTGAGCGTAAAGTCCCTATCATCATCTATAATCAGAATGCGCCCTTGCCCACGATCATCGGTAAGGTCAGGTTGCTCACGCTTCATGGCGCGTCTCCTCGGTCATCAACTAAACGTTCTACGGCCTTAAGCAATTCCCCGGGGTCAAACGGCTTTCTCAAGATACCACTCACTGATAACGAGCGCAATCTATCCACATCGTCGGCGTATTCATCCAGGTAAGCGGTAACAATCAGGGTAGGAACTACGTGGCCGGTTCGTTTCAGTTCCAGGTAGGTTTCCAGACCACTCAAGATCGGCAGGCGAAGGTCGAGGATTAGAATATCTATGCCATTCGAACGGATACGCTCGATTGCTTCCTGACCGTTTCCGGCAACAAAAACGTTGTAACCGTTATTCACCAACAAATTCTTGACACTTTCCACAAAATCCGCATCGTCATCCACAATCAAAATACCGTCGGGCTTGATGTTTTCCAGCATACCCAGCACTTGTTGGGCATCAATGGGCTTGTTGAGCACACCCCAGGCGCCGTATTCGACCGCCTGCTCCAGAAGTTGTTCCACGCTGTAACCGGTCATCATCACCACTCTGGCCGAGGGTTTGAACTTGCGAATATCTAAAAAACTCTCCAGGCCATCCTTCCCCGGCAACCTCACATCCATAAAGGTGATATCAAAATCTTGCTGGCGAAACTTGGCAATGGCTTCTTCTCCGCTGAAGGCCACTTCCACCTGGTAACCCCGCCCTTCAATCAGCAGCGCCAGACTTTCGGCAAAATCCTGGTCGTCGTCGACGATAAATACGCGTAAGGGATTCATCTAGTTTTCTCCATTGTTTAATGTTGGCAACCACAGAATAATTGTGGTTCCCACCCCTGATTCGCTGAGAATTTTTATACCCCCGCCATGTTGTTCCATAATGCTCTTAACAATGGACAGCCCTAAACCAATGCCAAAGCTCTTGGTGCTGAATAGTGGTTCAAAGAGCCTGTCCATCACCTCGTCGGGAATGCCTCCGCCCGTATCACTAATCCGGATTTCCAGCCGATTAGCAACAACCTGAGTACTCACCGTCAAACAATTTTCTTCCGTCCCGGGCTTAGGAAAGAGTTTAGGATTTACTGTTGTTTCTTGCATGGCTTCGAGCGCATTATTCATCACATTGACGATAGCCCGCCGCAGGTGTTCCCCGTCGATGGCCACCTCAATATTGGCCTGTAATGCTCTGGTTCGGGTAATGTTGTCGTTCTCAGGAATGATCTGCTCGTCCAGAACCTGGTTTAGCCAGTTATCAATGTTGGTGGGTTTCAATTGCAGCTTGCGTTCACGGGTGTAATCCAATAACTCGCTGATGATGTTATCGCAGCGAATAATATTGCGTTCGGCCAGTTGCAGGGCATGCCGGATCCGATCCACTTCATTCCGCCTAATCGCATCGCCAATGGCAAATATCGAGACACGAACGGTACTCAAGGGATTGCGAATTTCGTGGGCTACCGTCGCCGCCAACTGGCCCAAGGCCGACAGCCGTTCCCGACGGACCAGTTCGGCCTGCGCTTCCTCAAGCGCCCACGTCCGCTCCTTAACCAGCTCCTCCAGGTGCGTCCGATAGCGTTTCAGTTCTTCCTCCGCGCGTTGGTGTTCAACAATCTCTTGCTGCAATTCCATCGTTCGCTCTCGCACCTGTTTTTCCACCCCGGCATAAGCCTTTTCCAGAGCCGTTTCGGCGCGCTGGCGTTCTTGCAAGAGCAATGCGCCCTGAAGGGCGCTACTTATCTGGCCGCGTAGGGTTCCGTAGGTTGCCCCATCCAATGGCCCCACCTCAAAAAGGGCAAAACCCAGCTGTGTCTCCTCAAAGTAAAGCGACTCAACAATCATACTGTAGCGTTTTTGACGTTCTAATAATTTAGACGGTCCCAATTGACTGGAAGGAAAACACTCGTCTCCTGGCTCCAACTTAAGCTGTCCCGGCTGATCATAGGCCAGGATGAGCCTGGCCTGGCCAGTTGGTACTTGAGGATTATCGTATAGAGACAGACAACAACCGGGAATCCCCAACGCAGGCAACTCCCTGGTCAGGATATCGCTCAGTTTTGCCAAATCAAAGGTGGCAATGAGAGCCTGCCCAATTCTACGAAGTGTCTGGGTGTATTCTCTGGTTTGAACCTCTCGATACAGTTGGGTTCGCCGGGTTATCTCACTAACCAGCACGCGAGCTTGCTGCGCCAGATTCTCGGCCCGAAATAATACTTCATTTTCGGCGGCATAGGCCAGGGCATAGCGGCGCAGCACCGATATGGCATTTTGCCAGGCAAAACCATCGCTACCCACTGTGGTTACCCGAGTCAAAATTCTGGCCAGAGTGGCCAAAAAAACGCCCTCGGCTTCTTTGTCGATTTCGGCGGCAAAAGCTTCCACCAGTTGCCTGGCCCAGTCAGGGTTGAACCCCTCAATATCATGCTGCACCGCCTGGATCACCTCAGAGGTAAGCCTTTCTGGATGCGCTTCAGGAACAACGGCAAAGGTTGTTGGTGTTACCGAATGAAGGCCGTGATCCTCAACTTGCTTTACTTCGGCCTGCACAATCGCCGCGTCCGCACATCCACACGACTGGCGCACCACCAAGTGGGCCGGTAGAACAACTTGTTCGGGCACCTGATTTCCGGCTAACATAGCCAGCACCATCTCCACTGCCTGTTCACCCTGCTGGTGAAAAGGTACCGCCACCGATGTTAACGGTGGGGGCACCGCCCGCCCCTCTAACGAATTATTGAAACCAACAATCCCAATCTCTTCGGGTACCCGAATCCCCCACGCCTGAAACGCCTCCAACGCTCCCAGGGCAAAAAGATCACTGGCTGTCACTAACGCCTCAAAATCAACTTGTGGCTGCAACTGGCGCTGATCAAGCAATAACCGGGCCATCTCATAACCTTTAGCTTGAGCCCAATCGGCGGGTGGGGTGACAAGATCGGGGTTGAAAGGTAAACCATACTCGGCCAGGGCATCAAGGTAAGCGCGATATCGCTCCCGAGCGTAGAGATGGTTCTCCGGCCCTCGTATGAAGGCTAACCGCCGATAACCGTGCTCCTCGATAAGATGGGCCATCAACTGCCGCACCCCCTGATAACTTTCAACCACCACGGAAGGAATACCCTTCTGGATGGTTCCTAAGCTAATTATCGGCAGGAGATGATAACTTGCACAGAAAGCTGCCCCCACATCCTGGTCAACAAAAGCACCGATGGTGGAAGTCCAGATAACTAGCCCATCGATCCGGCTGGGGTCGACCAGATCATAGAGCACATTGGCCTGGGCCAGATACCCGTTGGGGTTGCGGAGTTTCTCGCCTACAAAACAAATCAGATTCGCATCTCGCTGTCGCGCCGTATTGGCTATGCCGGTCCAGATGGCATTACCAACATGATCATCGATCCCAAAGGCGAGAAAACCGATGGTCGAGCGTGAGTTATCGATCTTACGTTTATGCCTCATGAGTTCACCCATCCCGATTATACACCAACCTCGCCCGTACGACTACCCTGAAATTTTGGCCATCTTGGGCCGGAGTCTAATCTGCTCACATTTTTAAAGGCAATAGAAGCAAATCGTCGACCGAGTTAGGGATGGTCAACAATTGGAGGGTGTCGGGGTTGTATACGCCTACGGCTAAATTCTTGACCGATGACGTGTCGGTGAGCGGTATTTCTACAACGATGGTGTCCCAGAATAGCACCCCAACAGGCCAATTGCCGGTCGGAAAATAGCCTTGAAAAAATTGTCCATCAACCTGGGCCACACGCTGGCCGGCATCATCAAGCGCCCGAACGGTTACGGCATAATCAATATCTGTCTCTTCTAATTTGCGCCAGTAAAGCGTCAAACTAAGGTTCACCCTGTCTGCCTCGGATTGGTAAGTCAGGTCATAACCTTCAAAACGGAGGATACCACCCAAATCTACCCGGTTGGGAAACGAAATGGTTGGGGGCTGTTTATTAAAGTAAATAACTCTGTCCGCCCTCACGGCAACCGATTGGGTAAAGTTATTCTCCACCCACCAGGTAAAAATAGGTAACTCTTCTCTAAAACGGCCACTCCAAAACAGCACGGCTGCGGCTTGCCGGTCGGCCACCTGAATCGCCGTTTTCTGATCGATGTAACCGGCCTCAATAACTGCTCTGGACGGGTCAGATAGCCAGGGCGGCACGCGCCGCCGCGCCTCAAAGGGAATAGCCAGGTCGTCGCTCAGAACGAACTGCTCGGCAGAGGTCAGTTCTTGCAGCAGTTTGACCGCTTGCCAGCGCTCCCGGTCGTCGTCCCAGGTAAGCCCTTGCGGGCGAGTTGAAAGGTGGTCGGAGATAATGGTCGGCAAAGTACCAAGGTAAAACAAAATAACGGCCAGACTGAACCAGGCGATTAGCTTGACTGGCAGTCGGTTATGCTTGGAGAAACCAAATAAGCTGCGGGCCGTCTCATCAATTGCCAGAACCGCCAACAAAGCCAGGGGCGGTTCCAGCAAAATCAAGTGGTGGCGCTGAAGCGACTGATACCCCACAATAGAAACCAAACTCAGACCCAACCAGGCAAGTATGAACCACCCCCCCTTACGTTTTGAACCAAACAATAGCCAGCACAAACCGGCCACGGCCAGCAGCGATAACCCCGCATTATTACTCAAAAACTGCCACAGGCGCTGCAAGTTAAAGAAAATATCTTGATCTTGCGTTTGTGATTGAGCCAACCGGTAGCGGAAGATAATCAGTTGATTCACCATTGCCGGGGTATGGTAGGTCAGAAAGGCCAGCGCCAGGGGTAAAGCCAGGGCCAACATCAACAGCAAGCCATCGATGATGGCCTCCTGCAAGCAGCCAGATGGTTGACTGCTCTTATTGTCCGTGGTTTTGGCTACTCGCCAGGCCCGGCCGTGACGAACGATAACCAGACCAACCAGCAGGAACGGTACGGCTACAGAGAGGGGTTTAATTAACAAGCCGGTCGAAGCTATCAGTCCGGCCAAAATCAACCAGCGTCGCCGACCATGTTCAAAATAAAGCCAGCCGCCATACAGACTGAAAATACCTAACGCCGTAGCCGGGACATTGCCTAACGAGAATCGGGAGAGGCGAAAGTACCCGGGGGCGATGGAAAGGATAACCGCTGCCAACCACCCGGAAGATGTGGTCCATAACTTCCGGCCAAGGCAGGCGATGGCTACCAGCCCTACCCCCGCATAGGCAATCTCCAGCCAACGAGCGGCTACGGATGAGGGGCCGGTCAGGTGAAACAGCCAGGCCAGCGGTTGAACCAGCAGCGGCGGCAACGGCAGAAGGATCTCCTCATACAGGCGGTAACCCTGGCTCAACAACCAGGCTTCCATTAAATGAGCGCCCTCGTCGTAGTCGCCGCTGAAACCGGCAATATTCCTCAGCCGCCAAACAGTCGATAGAATCAAAATAAGACTTAAGATAAGCCAGAAGTTGTATGAGTCGGGTAGTTTTGGGCGTTTTGAGTTAAACCACATAACTTTTATCAGAAGAATTTTCCGGCAGAATTATGATGGCAGGGTCGTCCACCATTGTCTCTGCGGCAAACAATCAAGAGAACTTAATCTCGCCTGATCGCCCCATTCTACCACAGCCGCTCCCTGCCGACAATCAAAACTGCCCCCAGATTTGACAACTGGGCCGAAGTTGGTGCATAGTTCAACTCGAGTCTTGTGAGCCCAAACCTTGAACCAGACCCAAGTCAAAGGAGACTGATATGACTCAATACGTGGCCGCTATTGATCAGGGCACTACCAGTACCCGTTGTATGATTTTCAACCACTCCGGCGAATCCGTGGGGGCACACCAGTTGGAACACCAACAAATCTATCCCCAACCGGGTTGGGTCGAGCATGACCCCCTGGAAATCTGGGCGCGCACTCAAGAGGTCATCCAGGGGGCGCTGCAAAAGGCTGGCGCCACCGCCGCCGACATTGCCGCGATAGGCATTACCAATCAGCGCGAAACCACCCTGGTGTGGGATAAAAATACCGGCCAGCCCTACTATAACGCCATTGTGTGGCAAGATACCCGGACCGACAAGATTTGCCATGAACTGGGCCAGAATGGCGGCCAGGACCGTTTTCGGGCGCAGGTTGGCCTGCCGCTGACCACCTACTTCTCCGGACCCAAAATTAAGTGGCTGCTGGATAACGTTGACGGGCTACGCGAAGCCGCGGAAAAAGGCGACGCCATCTTCGGCAATATCGACACCTGGCTTATCTGGAATCTGACCGGCGGTCCCCACGGTGGTGCGCACGTTACCGATGTAACCAACGCCTCCCGCACCATGCTGATGGACCTGGCGGGCACCACCTGGAACCACGACATCAGCACTACCATGTCCATTCCGCCGTCAATGCTGCCCCAAATTCGCCCCTCCAGCGATCCTAATTTCTATGGCCACACCCTACCAGACGGTCCTTTTGGCGGTAAAATCCCCGTCTGTGGTGATGTCGGCGACCAGCAGGCGGCCACCGTTGGTCAGGCTTGCTTCAGCGCGGGCGAAGCCAAAAACACCTACGGCACCGGCTGTTTTATGCTGCTCAACACCGGCCCCGATATTGTGGCTTCCGACAGCGGTCTCCTGACCACGGTCTGCTACAGATTTGGCAATGCGCCCACGGTCTACGCTCTGGAAGGCTCTATTGCCATCACCGGCGCGCTGGTGCAGTGGCTGCGCGACAATCTGGACCTCATCAAAACCTCCGCCGAAGTGGAAACCCTGGCCCGCACCGTAGACGACAACGGCGGCGTTTATTTTGTCCCCGCCTTCTCCGGCCTGTTTGCCCCCTACTGGCGCAGCGACGCCCGGGGCGCTATTGTGGGGTTGACCCGCTACGTCAATAAAGGCCATTTTGCCCGTGCCGCCCTGGAAGCCACCGCCTACCAGACCCGCGAAGTGCTGGATGCCATGAACGCCGACTCCGGCGTGAAACTTAAAACCCTTAAGGTTGACGGCGGCATGGTCTACAATGATTTGCTGATGCAGTTTCAGGCCGACGTGTTGGGCGTGCCCGTCATCCGGCCCAAAGTGGCCGAAACCACGGCCCTGGGCGCGGCCTACGCCGCCGGTCTGGCGGTCGGCTTCTGGAAAAACACCACCGAGATGCGCCAAAACTGGGGCGTTGATAAAACCTGGCAGCCTTCTACCGACGATACGGCCCGCACCACTCACTATGCCCGGTGGAAAAAAGCCGTCACCCGTACCTTTGATTGGGTGGAGTAAATGCAGCCCGCGGAACGTTTCCAACTGGCCCGGGGTTTATGCGCCCGGCTGGTGGCTCAATATCCCGGTAACGTCATCCTGGGCGGTGTCTACGGTTCTACCGCCCGGGGGACAGACACGCCGTGGTCCGACCTGGAAATGTTATTTGTGGTCCGCGATGGCTGCCAGGCCAAGGGCAAACACCTGCTTTTCCGAGATATTGCCCTTGGTTACGAAGTTTTTGAGCAAAGCCGCTTTGAGGGTTTGCTGGCCGATCCTACCCAGGAAGGGGGGCGCAGTTGGCCGTTCTGGATGGGTGTTTTAAATGTTCTCAAAGTATTACACGGCAATCCGGAGCAGATAAAGGTGTGGCTGCAACTGGGCCAATCGGTCCCGCCGGAGAAATTTCGCCAGACCCTGGAAACCATTCTCCCTGGTCTTGTGGTCGAATCCTACGGTCGCATTCTCTCGTGTTATGAGCGACAGAATACCACCGACCTTGGTTGTGCTGTGATCGAAGTGCTGCTGGAAATGAATCTGGCCCTTTGCCTGCTCAACCAGCAATGGGTTACCCACGATTACTACCAGGGTCTCCTCGAGGCCGGAAACTTTGCCACACTACCGGCCAATTTCCAATCTCTGGCTCCGGCCTTATGGAGCGCCACCAACGCCAGCGAAATCGTACGATTGGCCCAAACCCTGGTTCAAAATTTCTGGCAATTGTTGGCTGATGAAGGTATTCAAGTAAAAAACTATCAAAGTGTAGACGATTTACCGTTGTAGAACTCACGAGTTTAGACCACACCTGACAGGTTTCAGAAACCTGTCAGGTGTTTAATAAACAGGAAGAACCATGCTAAACATACTCGTTATGGGCGCGGGAGCCATTGGCTGCTTTATCGGCGGGCATCTGGCCGCTGCCGGTCACCGGGTGACCCTGATTGGCCTGTCCGCCCTTATTCCCAAAATCACCGCCGATGGTTTGACTTTACGCTGGCCCAACCGGCCTGCCCACACCGTCTTTCCGGCCACTGCCAATATGGTGGTTGACCCAGAAATTCCCTACGACTTTATCCTGCTGACCACCAAGTCGCCGGACACGATGACCGCAGCCCGGCAACTGACCAGCCTGCCTCTGGCCGCCAGCAAAACCTATTTTATTTCGTTCCAGAACGGCATCGGCAACGAGGAACAACTGGCCCAATTATTTGGCCCGCAGCAGGTTATGGCCGGAACCCTGACCATTCCCATCAGCGTGCCGGAACTGGGGGTAATTGAGGTGAGCAAAGCCAAAGGCGGCCTGGGCGTGGCCCCCCTGGCCGACGGGCAGCCGGTAAATGTGCTGGCCGACGCCCTCAACCGGGCCGGCCTGCCCACCGTCACCTATACCGATTACCGGGCGATGAAATGGTCAAAACTGCTGTTGAACATCATCAACAATGCCTCCAGCGCCATCCTCAACTGGACGCCCGGCCAGATCATTGCCCGGCCAGATTTGTTTAATCTGGAAATCAAAGCCATGCGCGAATGTGTGGCGGTGATAAAAGCGGAGGGCCTCAAACCGGTGAAACTCCCCGGCTATCCGGCCAACTGGCTGGCCCGGCTGGTGGCGGCGCGCTGGTTGCCAATGCCGGTGACGCGGGCCGTTTTGCGTCCCTTTATGGTCAGTGGCCGGGGGACCAAAATGCCCTCGCTGCAAATCGACCTGGCTGCCGGACAGGCGGTATCGGAAGTGGGCGTGCTGAACGGGGCCATTGTCCAGGCCGGGCGCGAGGTTGGCATACCGACCCCGGTCAATCAAGCGTTGACCCGTATTTTAAGTGGCTTATTTTCAGGAGAGCTGGCCCGGGAAGATTATCAAAACCAGCCGGAAAAATTGTTGCAAGCGGCGCAGCAGTAACTCATTTTGTTTGCGGCATCGCTTGATTTGGCATATACTCAAACCATAATCTTTTCATCAGGGTCAGTTTAGTGATTTACGTTCTCTCTATTGCGGCTATTTTTATTGCCTATCTCTTTGGGTCAATTCCAACGGGATATTTAGTAGCCCGGTTGTATGGAATCGATGTCACCGCCTCGGGTAGTGGCCGGACCGGCGGGACCAATGTATTACGAGCAGCGGGACCGTTAGCCGCAGGTATTACCGTGGCGGGAGACATGTTGAAGGGATTGATTCCGGTCTATCTACTGGTTCAGGCCGGATTTCCCGCCATCGTCTGCGGTCTGGCAGCCAATGCCACCGTGGTGGGACACAATTACTCCATTTTTTTGGGTTTTCGGGGCGGGGTTGGCGCGGGAACCGCCATTGGCGCCCTGGCCGGGTTGTCATTTCCCATCGCCCTGCTAACCGGCGTTTGCGGGTTAGTGGGTCTGGCCTTCAGCAAATACGCGTCCATCCTCTCGGCTACCATCGCCGTGGCCGCCCTGGTCATCCTCACCGTCTCGGCCTGGCTCGGGTACACGCCATCCGCCTACATTGTCTTTGGCGTGATTAACTTGGCCCTTATGTTCTATGCCCTTCGACGAAATTTTGCCGCCATTCGGGCCGGTACCGAGCGAAGGATCGGCCAGAAGATTGATAATATCACCAAAGTATCGCGCCAGGATACTAACGGAGCCTGAATCTCACCTCGTAGGGTGCGCATTCTGTTACGCCCTGCGTAATTGTGCCCAATTCTCTTCAGGTTATTATGCCTCTCTACCCGGTCGATTTACACACCCACACCACCGCCTCTGATGGAGTCTATACCCCTACTCAGGTGATAAAACGCGCATCCCAACGCGGGTTGCGGGTGGTCGGTATTGCCGATCACGACACCATTGACGGTCTGGCCGAAGCCCTGGCTGCCGGGCAGCAGTTGGACATGGAGGTTGTGCCCGGCGTTGAGTTCAGTCTCCGCCACCAACACGATAAACAGTTTGTGGGCCTTCACCTCCTGGGTTATTTTATCGACCCCGCCGCCCCTGCTCTGGTTAAGATCATGGCGCAAGTTCGCCAGGGCCGCATCGACCAAAAAATCAAACAAATTGAAAAATTACAATCCTTTGGTTTTGACGTGCCCGTGGACGAAGTATTCGCCAGAGCCACGGGCGTGCCGGGCCGACCGCACATTGCAACGGTTTTACTAGAACGCAATCCCGGCAGGTTCGACAGCATCAAACAGATTTTCGACGAATACCTGGGCACCCACGCCCAGGCCCATGTCGGCCGCCAGTTTGCCCTGACCTTGAGCGAGGCGACGGCCATCATCAAAGAAGCGGGCGGCCTGCCGGTTCTTGCCCATCCCGGCGCCTACGATACGGGCATCGACCCCATCGTGGCAGTGCGTAATGCCAAAGTTGAAGGGATCGAAGGAGTTGAGGTGTTTTATCCGTACGATACCGGTCATCGCTCCTCGGGCGAGCAGATCGAATGGGTAAGCCGGATTGAGGCGTTGGCCGCCGAACTTGATCTGCTGCCAACCGGCGGCACCGATTTCCACGGTCGTCCGCACGAAGGGGTTGATTTGGGCGATATGGGCCTGACCGAAGCGCAATTTGTAGCGTTGAAACAGGGCTGGCAAAGGCTCAGAGGTCACCCCCTTTAATCGCCAAAGTTATCCACACGCTTTCCACCCTTAATCCACCAAATACCCTACCGGTTGGGGTTAACAACCTTAAAAACCACAAGATATAGTGTTTTCCCTCTTGACATTTTACCCATTTGGAGTAGAGTAAAGAAAGGTTGGCCGTTGAATTTTTTCAGCCGTCAGGAGGGCGTTGAATGAGCGAGAAGTACTTTGTCGCTGTGGCGGGTAACATTGGCGTTGGCAAAAGTACGCTGACCCATCTCCTGGTCAACAGCATGGGATGGTCGCCATTCTATGAAGCCGTGGATGACAACCCTTATCTGAGTGATTTTTACCGCGATATGCGCCAGTGGAGCTTCCACTCCCAGATATTTTTTCTCTCCAGCCGCCTGCGCAGTCACCGCGAAATTTTGAACCATCCTCACCCGGTGGTGCAAGACCGCAGCATTTACGAAGACGCCGAAATTTTTGCCCGCAATCTGCACCAGCGAGGCAATATGTCGGATCGAGATTTCCATGTCTATCGTAATCTGTACCAGGAGTTCATCCAGTTTCTGCCTCCACCCCATCTTATTGTCTATCTCAAAGCCAGCGTACCTACCCTGATCGAGCGAATTCTCCGGCGAGGTCGGGATTTTGAGCGAGATGTTTCCCCCCTCTACCTGCAACAACTTAACGAACTATATGACGCCTGGATTGAAGATTTTACCCTGTGCCCGGTGCTGACCCTCCAGGCAGACGAGTTAGACTTTGTTCGCTTCGACTCTGATTTCTGCTTCATCCAGGAACAAATCCTCAACCGGCGGGGGGCCCGCGAAAAAGTTTATGGCTAAGGCCGGGAATTTTACCGGCCGGCTTGGCATGGTTTCCGAGAATTTGGAAAGAGGCGGGACATAAACCCGCCTCTTATAATTTTCACCTGATTTTCAGCCATGTCCCCCCAAAGGTCTTGTTGTCCTATTGACCTTTTGGCCACCCCGGGTTACATTTAAACTGTCATAAAATGGTCATCTTCTGGTCAAAGTTTGGCCCGGCAAATCAGGGCTTCCGGGTGTATAATGGACTAAATATGGAAGTACAATGACCCACCAGACCGCTCCAAATACAATCAAAAGAATTTCCGGCCAAGCGCCGCCAGCAGCGGCTCCCAGCCTCACCATTGAGCAGTCGGCGCAACTGATCGAACGACTGCAAAAAAACGTCAGCCGGGTGGCCGTGGTGAACCGGGCCATCCTCAAACTCATTTTAGCCACCATCCTGGCCCGGGGTCACCTGCTCCTGGAAGACGTACCCGGCATCGGCAAAACTCTGGTGGCCAAAGCCCTGGCTCGTTCCGTCAGCGTTCGTTTCAAGCGCATCCAGTGCACCCCCGATCTGCTGCCCAGCGATATTACCGGCACGTCCATTTATAACCAGAGGGATCAACGATTTGTCTTTGTGCCCGGCCCGCTCTTTGCTCAATTTGTGCTGGTTGACGAAATCAACCGGGCTACACCCCGCACCCAATCCAGTCTGCTGGAGAGTATGGCCGAGCGCCAGGTAACCGTGGACGGTAAGCAGTACGTCCTGGAAGAACCTTTCTTTTTGATTGCTACCCAAAACCCGGTTGAAACCGCCGGGACCTTTCCCTTGCCCGAAGCTCAACTCGACCGTTTTCTCATTTCGCTCAGCCTGGGTTACCCTCAATTTGAAGAGGAAGTATTAATTTTGGAGCGAGAGGAACACGAAGACCCACTCACCAAAATCAAGCCTGTTCTGTCTCCCGAACATATTGTGGCCCTGCAAGAACTGGTGCAAACTGTGGACGTGGTTCGCCCCCTCAAGGAATATATAATCAAACTGCTTACGGTTACCCGCAACCACCCCGACGTGCTGCTGGGAGTCAGCCCCCGGGGTGGCGTGGCCCTGCAGCGGGCCGCTCAGTCCATGGCCTTGCTCAACCGCCGCAACTTTGTTACCCCAGACGACATCAAAGCCGTGGCCAAAGGCGTGTTGAGCCACCGCATGATTACTCACGAACGATCCAGCGAACTCAACCACGCTATTGTGGACTCCATTCTCAACTCCGTGCCCGTGCCGGTGGGCTGAGGTCAGTTCATGCCAGCCCGGCGCGTTTGGGGATTCCTCATCCTGGCCATTGGCCTCTACTTTCTGGCCAACCAGACCCAGGTGGGCTGGTTGTACGTGTTGGTCGATGGCATTATTGGCCTGCTCATCGCCTCCTTTTTTTATTCGCGCGGCATGCTAACCCCCATCCGGGCCAAACGCATCTTTCAAAACCTGGCGGATGGTCAACCCGAAACCAACCCGCAAGCCGGCCAAAACCCCAACAACGGCCAGACTCACGCCTCTGATCTGGCCCCGCCCACCTTTCACGAGGATGACCCGGTGCGGGTAATCCTGCAATTCAGTAACATCGGCTTCAGACCGGCCTTCCTGATCAGAGGTGAAGAAGTTTGCCCTTTTGCCCCCCCTGCCGACCAGATTCAGCCGTTGTTTGTTCCCAACCTATTCAACCAGCAGCCGGTCAGGCTAAGCTATCAAACCACCTGCGACCGGCGCGGTTTGCATGCCTTTCCCAAATTGCGGTTACAATCAAAAGGGCCATTTGGTTTTTTCAGTACCAGGCGTTTGCTCGACGCGCCCGACGAGATTTTGATCTATCCCTACTATCATCCCCTCAAACGATTGCGACTGCTGGAAACCCGCGAACTAGCCGAACGGCAAACGGCAAGAGTAGGCCTCGGCACTCAGGTGGTCAGCACCCGCGAATACCGGCCCGGCGACTCGCTCCGCCAGATTCACTGGCGGAGCACGGCCCGGGCTGGCAAGCTAATTGTCAAAGAATTTGCCCAAGAAGACCAACCCTCGCTGACAGTGGTGCTCGACCTGGAAACCGCCAGCAGCGTGGGCCAGGGCAAATTCTCCACCTTTGAAACTGCCATTCGCCTGGCGGCCAGTTTGGGCTATTACGCCACCCAACACGATGTTCCCTTTCGGTTGGCGGGAACCAGTCTCAAATGGACGCCTCCGGCCACGCCATTGAGCTGGTGGGGAACGTTGAACTATCTGGCCAAAGTACAAAACGATGGTCAAGAACCTCTGGCCAAAGTAATCCAAGAATTACCGGCGTGGCCGTTTGTGGTTGTGTTGATCAGCAATCCCAACATAGCTTTAGCCAGAGCATTGACAACCTTGCCGCCCAAAGGCACTCAAACCCTGGCCATCTTCATCACACCTACCGGCGCGCTGCCGGAGGAATTTCGGGTATCAAAGATCACCGGCCTGGAAATCAGACGGGTCAGCCCCTACAATTGGGCCGAGGTAGTGGAGGAGCTGTAAGCTTTGTCGACCACAAGCCTGAGCAAAAAATCTAAGAAGCCTGAACGGTCGCTGACCTTCCGCCTCACCGTTCTGGCCGCGATGCTGACGCCCCTGCTGGCCCTGGCCCGGGCAAGACCCGACTTGTGGCCGCACGTCATCATCGCGGCTATGGGCATAGGCCTGGGCCATTGGTACAGTTATACTCATTTGGACCGAAACATCGTCCTGGTGCAGACAATTATGTTTATGCTGATCCACGTGGCTCTGGCCTGGTTGTTTGTGGGTCTTTTTATCGGGGCAGCCGTGCCCCAAGCGCAATTTGCCATTTTTGCCCAGGCCATCACCAGCTTCGATTTGCGCTACCGCCGCAGTCTCTGGTCGACCGTGGGGCATAGCCTGGCTAACCTGTACGTGGCCGCCACGCTCAGCCGAACCCTGGAATTGGCCGTCTATCTTATTTTGTTTGCGGCGTTGGTGTTAGCCGCGCTGTATATAGCCGGCCGAGAAGACGGTCTGAACGCTGCCCGGCTGCGCCCTAAGCCCTGGCCCGCCAGGCCGCAAGCATCGCACCGGCGTTCGATAACCATATTCGGCTTCGGCTTTGGGGTTTCGGTCTTGCTGGGCTTAGTTGTAGCTTTTTTGTTCACCCCCCGTTATGCCAACAACCCCATTGTCCCCCCGTTTACGCTCAACATTCCCATGAGGGGAGGCGTGCAAGCGGAGATTATCAATCCGGGCGTGCCTCTGGTTCAAATCAATGGCTGGAACGACGGCACCGGTGACTATTTCTACGGCTTCGACACAACCCTGGACTTGCGCTACCGGGGCGGCCTCAGCAATGCCATTGTAATGTACGTCCGCAGTCCCAGCCGCAGCTACTGGCGCAGCCATAGCTACGATAACTATACCGGCGTCAGTTGGACCCAGAGCGATAAATCCCTGCGCGATGTTTACCCTGGCGCAGGGGTTCACTTTGTCTTACTGGCCCCCCTGGGCGGGCCAGTGTCTGGCCGTCAAACAGGCCAGGAACAACGCATTGTGCAATCATTTACCATTGCCCGCGAACAACCTAACCTGGTCTTTGCCGCCTACCGACCCATGGAAATCTTCATTCTGGCCGACCAAATCTCGGTAGACAGCGGCGACGGTCTGCGCCTGCCCGACTCGCTTAAGCCCGGTTTTACCTACAGCGTGATCTCCTACCGGCCAGAATTCGACCCGGAGCAGCTTCGCCGGGCCTCAACACACTACCCCACCGAGATTGCCCGGCGCTATCTGCAATTGCCCGGCAACATTTCCCTGCGGGTGCGCAATCTGGCGGGCCGGTTGACCGCCGCCTACCCCAACAACTACGATAAGGTGATGGCCCTGAACCATCACCTGTTGAGCGAATATGCCTACAACTATTTCCCGCCGCCCCATCCCCCCGGTGCGGAAGTGGTTGACACATTTCTATTTGAAGACAAACAAGGCGTGTGTGAGCAGTACGTCACTGCGCTGGTGGTGATGGCCCGCACCCTGGGCATTCCGGCCCGGCTGGTGACCGGTTACGGTGCCGGAACCTACAATCCCATTACCAACTACTACGAAGTTCGGCTGAGCCATGCCCACTCCTGGGCCGAGGTCTATTTTCCCGGCCACGGCTGGGTGCCGTTTGACCCCACGCCTGGCTGGACGCCCCAGCCCTATCCCACGCCGGTGCAGAACTGGCTTTTTGCCAACCAGGGCAAATTCTTTGGCCTTGATATTCCTCAGCTCCCGGTTGAGGCCCTTGTGCCGGGGAAGATGTCGGGCCTGGTTTTTTCTGTTGCCGTGTTTATCATTGCGCTTATATTGGCCGGTCTAACCTGGGTAATTCTGTCCCTCATCAGGCAGGCGCGACGCCCGCCAACGCAAGTCGCTACCGCCTATCCCTACACCCGTCTGCCTCCGGACCCGACTCGCCGGTTGATTCTTAAACTCTACCAACAGGGAATAAATCTACTAAGAAGAATATATCGCTCACGCCAGCCGTGGGAGGCGTTGAGTGAATATGCCGAGGGCGTGGGGAACATGTCTGCCCTCAACCGGCTAACCGAGGCCGCCGAGGTGGCGGCTTATCGCACGGAGCCGCCGGATAGAGCAAGTGTGGTTAAGGCCAAGAAAGCCCTCACCGATTTGGAAAATGAAATAGAACCGGGCTGACATTTACTCCGGCAAATTACTAATAAAGAAGAACATCAACACCCCCCACACGGCCAACACACCGATGATGATCAGAAACGTAATCGCCGCCATCCCTGAAGCCATCCACGAAGCCCACGCCGCCGGGCCGCCGATGCCAATGGCCGTTAAGGTGGTGGGAATAGCCCGGATTAAAAACCAGTTGGTCACCGAAATCTCGCCCAACCCCGGCGTTTGGCGCACAAAGTAATACATCAAACCGCCATACACCCCAAAGAATAAAATCAGCACCAGCGCCGTGAGCAGTACGTTCCCCACCAACGACCACAACACCCAGGCCAGGGCAATGCCGCCAACCAAGAGCAATATCGTTGTTGGCACGGCCCGGACCAGATACCAGGTCATCACCGAGCCTTCGCTGACCTTGCCGCTGCCCCAGCAAGTTTTACACAATTGGGTTTCGATCTCGAACTTGCCCGTACCGATTTCACCCCAGCGGTTGCAGCGTTCACATTCGCTGCCGTCGGGCAATACTTTGGTGCCGTCGCAATCGGGGCAACGCGTTGTTATTTCTTTTCTGATTTCTCTTTGGCCGGTGCCACGACAATCTCGACAAACAGGCATGGTCTCGTCTCCATTGGAATTTGGTGTTAGCCAGTGGTGATTTCTCCATTTACCAACCACTTCTCGAAGTTTAGCATAAAATGCCACCAGGGTAAAGTACTACCACCGGGATGTTGAAATCCGACATTCTGAACCCGGTTTCAAATATTACCAGGACTTACGCAAACATGTTATTTTGAGCGACCAGAGGGAGCGAAAAATCCCTAAAACGTGGTCTTGCCAATAGAATTTCTGGGGATTCTTCACTCCGCTTTGCTTCGTTCAGAATGACATGCGTAAGTGAATATCTACAAATCTGGTGGCCTGTTTTGCCATTTATTTCGGCCACGTTTAAACTATCAGGCTGCGGGTAAGGTTATCCTGCGCCGGACCTTTTCTCCCCAAAAAATGAACCAACTATCAATGGAGATAAAAAATGAATATCACCAAACAAACTTTTGGAAAAATGCCGGACGGCACTCTGGTAGACCTTTACACCCTGGCCAATGCCAACGGCCTGGAGGTCAAGATTACCAATTACGGCGGTGTCATTGTCTCAATCGTAACGCCGGATCAGCACGGCCAACTGGGCGATATTGTCCTGGGATTTGACACCCTGGAGCAATATCTCAAGCAAAGTCCATTCTTCGGCTGCATCACCGGGCGTTATGCCAATCGGATTGCCAAGGGCAAATTCAGCCTCGATGGAGTTGAGTATGCGCTGGCTCAAAACGACGGCGAGAATCATCTCCACGGCGGCGTCAAGGGCTTTGACAAACAGGTGTGGGGTGCCATAGAGGTCAAAAATGACGATGGCTTCGGAGTCAAACTCAGCTATCTCAGCCCGGATGGCGAAGAACATTATCCCGGCAACCTGTCGGTAACCGTTACCTATACTCTCACTCACGACGACGCCCTAAAAATAGATTACTTTGCCACCACCGATAAAAAGACCATCGTTAACCTGACCAACCACGCCTATTTCAACCTGGCCGCCGGTCAGACTGAGGATTGCCTGGGGCACGAATTGATGCTAAACACCTTGCACTTCACCCCCATCGATCAAACTCTCATCCCCACCGGCGAACTGCGCCCCGTTGCCGGTACACCGCTGGATTTCACCCAACCCACGGACATTGGGGCCAGAATTAATGAAATTTACGACCAACTCCGTTTTGCTGGCGGCTACGACCACAACTTTGTGCTGGACAATCTCGACGGCAAGTTGATTCTGGCGGCCAGAGTCCGTGAGCCGATCACCGGTCGGGTGATGGAAGTCTACACCACCGAGCCGGGGATTCAGTTTTACAGCGGCAACTTCCTTAACGGCACCGTGGCTGGCAAAGGGGTGGTTTATCAAAAACGCTACGGCTTCTGCCTGGAAACCCAGCATTATCCCGACTCGCCCAACAAACCCCACTTCCCTTCAACCGTACTCAAGCCGGGTGAGAAATACCAAACCACAACTATTTACAGATTTACTACATAGATTCTTTGCAGGTGGGCTATCGTCGAACCTGCAAGTCAAATTGGTGCAAGATCATTCCTGATTTGAATCATCCGTGACCCTAAAATACGTTCTCAAAAGTCTCAGTCGGCATAAAATTCGCACGACGTTAATGTTGTTAGCCTTGTTGGTGGGGGTAGCCATCCTGGTTGCGCTAAACGCCACGGTGGACACTTACGAACGGTTTTACCTATCTACCATCAGCAACAGCGCCGGTGATTACGACCTGATCATCACCAAAAACGAAACCGAGGCGAACCTGTTGCTCGATGTGCCAGCGATCCTACCCATCATTCAGGGCAGTGATTCCCAGGTGAGTCTGGTTGTGCCGCGCATGCAGGGGGTGGTGGATATCGACGTCCAGGCCCCCACGTCTGAAGGAGGCGCAACTATCCACGGCAGTGCCCAATTTGTTGCCCTTAATCGGGAGATTGATCCGGTGGGCAATTTTGAGGTTATCAGTGGCACTCTTAACTTTGAGCCTGGTTATGCCATAATCCTCCAAGAAACCGCCGACACATTTGGCCTACAGCCCGGCGATACCTTTGACCTCAGTTACGCCCTGCCCCTCCCACGCCAGCGTGGCGTGGAAAGCGCGTCAAACGTCAGCACGCGCCAGGCCAGAACCACCCTTACCGTCAGCGCCATTGCGCTGCAACGCGGCGTCACCGGCTCCGACGACAATGACGGCGTGCTGGTTAACCTCAATTATGTGCAGAATTGGCTAGAAATTCCCAACCAGGCCGAGCGAATAATCGTTGCCTTTGATAAAAGTATCTACAGTAATAACGACCCCCAGGCGGCCTCCTTTCGCGCCCGCGCCCTGGCCGAGCGAATTCAGGAGTTGTTGGGCGAAGAATATGAGTATAACCTTCCTCGCGCCACTATCTTTAGCAACACTTTTGAATTCTTCATCTTCTTTCAAGCCCTCACCTCGGTTTACGGTATCCTCTCTTTGAGCGTAGTCGGTTTGTTGGTGCGGACCATGGTGATGACCAACGTCCGCGAACAAACCCGCGACCTGGCCCTGTTTCGCATCATTGGCGCGCCCCGCCGTTACCTGTTCAGCCTGGTAGCGATGGAGGTGGCCGTATTGGGCGTAATTGGCATTGGCCTGGGCGCGCTGGCCGGGCAAATTCTGACCAACACGCTGATTGTCTCTTTTATTTCGGAGCAGGCCAACGTGCCCATCACCGATATTCCGCCGGTTTCCATGCGCGCCGTGGTGGTGTCCATTGCTACGGCCGCCATTGTCTTGGTGGTCAGCGCTTATGCCCCGGCGCAGCGGGCCGCCGGTACCAAAATTATGTACGCCATCAATCCCGGCGTGGCCGAGGGATTGGGCCTGGACGACCTGGCCAAGTTACGCGAGCGCCACGTTGACTTTCGCATTTTTCGCAGTGGCGTGGTGGTGTTATTCTTTCCGGCGCTCATCTTCTTTGTTTTTCCGCTGGCATTCAGTTTTGGCGTGTTGTGGCTACAGGCCATGCTCATTTTTGGCTCGTTGTTGCTGCTCATCGTGGGCACGGCCCTGCTTTTCTTTCCGGTCACCCTGCCTATCCAACGGTTGCTGACCGGCTCCTTCCGTTTGATCGCCCATCGAGTAGGTTATTTTGCCCAGCGCAATATTGTCCGCAGCAAAAACCGCAATACCCTGATCAGTCTGATGATTGTCATCAGCGCCACCCTGCCCACTTTTTTTGCCACCACGCTGGCCATCGAAACGGTCAACACCGCCACCGACACCCGTCTCAACAACGGAGTGCCCCTGATTGTGCGCAAGTCGGGCGCTGTGCTGATCCAGGCGGATAGTTTTTCTCGTGGCGCAACGCCCACCGAAGTAAAAAATCGCTTTACCCGCGAACTGCTGGAGGAGTTACGGGCCGACGGCGCGCTAGGCCCTAACGTGGCCGTGACATACCGCTTTAACACCAATATCCGCGACGATGTGGGCCTGCGCGATGTCGGCGTGCGGGTGTATGGCCTTAACGGCAACCTGGCCAATATCACCTATCCCGAAGGCATTAAGTGGATTGCCGGAGGGCCGCAGAGCTTTGAGGAAGTATTGGCCGACCCCAACGCCGTGATCATCAGCCAGGGGCTATCCGAGTATTTTGAGCGGGGCCTGGGCGACAGCCTGCGCTTGCAGGGCGAGGGCCTAGACCACACCCGTATTGTTCGCATTGTTGGGGTGCTGGGCCGATTCCCCGGCTTTAGTGGGTTCACCTCTAAACGCACCACCGCCCAAGAGGGACGCACCGAGCTATTTATTAATGAAATTGCCTTCCGCGAGCTGACCCGTGACCCGCTGGATGGTCCTTTTGACCCGCGTTATCCTATTTTTGAGCGATTGACGGCTGCGCCCAACCTGCGGCCTGGCCTGCTCGGTTTGCCGGAGAAAGTCGGTGATGAGGCTACCCGGCAGGTGGCCGCCAACTTGCGTAAAGAATTTGGCTTAACCGAAAATATCTATGTTGTTTCCACGCCGGAGGCAATCGAGTCCAGGCAGCAAGAAGCGCAGCAGGGCCAGGTGGTTATTTTGGTGTTAACCTCAATCAGCTTCATCCTGGCGATTTTTGGAGTTTTTGTGGTTACCTATATTTCGGTATACACCCGCCGGAGCGAGATTGCCATGCTCAAGGCCATTGGCGCATCTAACCGCCATCTGTTTGGCATGTTCCTCAGTGAAGCGCTGGTGATGACCATCAGCGCCACCCTCACCGGCATTGTGGCCGGAATTATTCTGGGCTATGTCTTTCGCTATTCCAACGCCTTTCGCACCGAAACTCCCACCGTACTCGCCTTCGACACTGTGATCACATCTTATATGCTGTCGCTCATGATTATTGCGGCACTGGTCAGCACCCTGTTGGCCACCTGGGGCTACCTTCGCCGCCAGGCCATCGAGATTTTCAGGGCCATCTAATTGCCGCTGATGATAACTTGCTACCGAATGGGTTTTTGGGCCGGTAAGCCGGAACGGCGAGGATATTGTTTGGGGGTGGGCTTATGTTTGTGGATGACCACCAGATGGCGTTCGGCCGCCAGACCCGGCACCGCAACGGGCAGCACCTGCTTCAGCCTGCCGCCTAAAACCCCCACAGCATTGGTCGCCTCTTTGACTTCTTTTGCCGGATGTTGGCCTTTTTGAACAATGACCCGTCCACCCACTTTGACCAACGGCAGGGTGTATTCGGCCAGCGTGGGCAGTGCCGCCACCGCCCGGGCCACAGCCACGTCGTACTGCCCGCGGTGGGCGGGCTGTCGCCCGGCTTCTTCGGCGCGAGCAGTGAGAACGGTCACCCCGATCAAATTCAGGCTTTCTATAATGTGGCGGAGGAAAGCCGTTTTTTTGCCGGTAGACTCCAGCAGCGTCAGCCGGAGTTCAGGTAGGGCAATTTTGAGCGGCAACCCAGGAAATCCGGCGCCACTGCCCACATCAATCACAGAAAAGCCGGGGGGCAAGTCTGACAAAACCGGGTAAACAGACAGCGAATCGAGAAAATGCTTGACCACGATTTCTTGCGGTTCGATAATGCGGGTCAGGTTGACCTTTTGATTCCAGGCGATGAGTTCCCGGCGGTATTGGTCAAAATAGTTGAGTTGGGCCGCCGTGAGGGATAGATTGAATTGTTGGACACCAGAATACAGCACCTGCTCCAGGGTAGACACGATTTATAATCTCTCCCGTGCCACCTTAATCCGGTCGAAATCCCGCGCCACAACGGTGTTGGGGAAAATGGTTTGCGCTTCATTCAGGACATCCTGCTCGTGATAGCGACGGGAGAGATGGG
The DNA here is from genome assembly GCA_016926805.1 of Anaerolineae bacterium. GTDB lineage: Bacteria > Chloroflexota > Anaerolineae > 4572-78 > J111 > JAFGNV01. The sequence goes on along the minus strand of JAFGNV010000105.1, from coordinate 25,394 downwards.
TCAGGTAAAGCCGGTAGACGTTCGCTTCACGGGCCAGACGGGCTGCCTGGGCTGCCGTGATGTGGCCAAAGCGGCGGGCCATATCGGCTTCGGCCTCGAGATAGGTTGCTTCAATAATCAAGGCATCGGCGTTTTGGGCCACCTCTACTAAATCATTGGTGTGTCCGGTATCACCCACAAAAACCAATTTGGCCCCGGGGATAGCCGGTCCCAACACCTCATCCGGCTGAATGATCCGCCCGTCGGCCAGGGTGACCGCCTTTCCGGCAACCAACCGCCGTCGTTCTGGACCAATGGGTACACCCAGGGCGGCAGCCTTATCATTCAGAAAGGGACGGCGCACTTTCTCTTTAAATAAAAATCCGTAACAGTCCGCCCCTCGATGGGTAACCGGAAACGCACTCAATTGAAACGTGTTATCTTGCAAAATGAGACCGGGCTTGAGGGGTATAAATTTGAGTTTGAGGGTCAGTTTGTCGGTTCGCAGGACCACTTTCAAGAGCAAGTCTTTAACCCGGCTCAGGGTTGACCGGCTGCCATAAATTTCCATGGAGTCAATGGCCTCCCACCGGCTAAAGGTGGAGGCCAAACCGCCCAAACCCAAAATGTGGTCCAGATGGCCGTGGGTCAGTAATATTTTGTTCAAACGTTTGAAACCCAGGCCGCTACGCAGAATTTGGCGCTGAGTTCCTTCGCCGCAATCAATCAAAAAACGATATTCGCGGTATAGCACCATGTTGGCCGAAAGTCCGCGTTGAATGGACGGGGCCGAAGCTGACGTACCTAAAAAGACAACTTCAAACATTAAGGGAGAATTCCTTGTTTGGATTAAAAGTGATGAATCCAGGTTGAGAATACAATACGCTACCGTGGCATGTCGTTACGTGTTAGCCACAGAATATCGGTTGATTTGAGTAGGATAACCTGATTAGACAAAGGTTCCAAATCCGGGGAGGGAATATCGGCTTCGCCCTGGAAGCCCGAGGTAGAAGAACGGCGGGAGACATTGCGCAGGGCCAATTCAACCGTGTTTTCCTCGTCTCCTACCAGGCGCATCTGGTGAAGATCGCCTTCAAAATATTCACCGTTTCGTAGTTGAATGTGGAGATGAGGTGGAATTAGATCGAGTTGGAGTGGCTCGATTTGGAGCATGCTGTGCCATAACAAAAATGGCTCCGGGGGGTCTTGTCCCATAAAAAATGTCCACCACCGCGGTCGATTGGCCACCGTGTGATACCCCAAAAAAATGGCAAATCGACGGGCCAGCACCAGACTCACCGCCAGGTAAGCGATTGCAATAAACGCATAGAGCGCCACGATGGACAGGGGATAATTGGACAGCGGGATTATCGGGTCAAAAATATTATTGACATACATCACCCGCCCGGTAATGACCCAGTAAGTCACAAATCCCAGGGCAATGCCGGTTAGAAGGGTGGCATGGATAATGGCGCTGCCTACAATAGCCAGAACAAATTGGGTAAAAGCATTGGGGGCCGTGTAGTAACGCGGTCGGAACGCGGTATACGTGCGGGTAAATAAAAATCCGGGCGCAATAAAAAAAAGTAGTAAAAGAATTCCTTCGATGTTGAGGCTCAGGCTCATTGAATTTGTCTCTTGGCAGTTAGGTTATCTTGTTCCCAAACTGCTAATGAAGTTGGTAACTTTATGGCGGTATGAAGACCCTAAAGGTGTGCGAATCGTAGATTCGCCTGAAACCTTTAAAGTCCGCATAGCTGAGTTTGAGAACAAGATTCAGAAGGATGAAACCATTTACTTCTTTCGATATCTGGGTAAGGGCCAACTGGATAGGTCTTTGGTAAAACTAACTGTCTGCAAAGCACTGGCCGCTTTTATGGCGTTGTCCTTTTTTTCTTGAATCTCGCCCAATCTTTCAAAGGCGTCGCTAACAACCTCTCGCAAATATTGGAGGTTTCGGCTTAACGTGCTTTTGTCGATAAAATCAAAAACTTTGTATTTCTCTTCGGCCTCTTCCTGCAAGGCCGGCTCAGAATAGCCGGTAAGAACAATGGAGTTAATCCGCAGCTCGGCTAATTTCTTCAGTAAATCCATCCCCTGTCGGTCACCCTCATCGGTGGGGCTGAGACGCAGGTCGACGATGACCAATTCTGCGGCACGTCGCTCAATAATCTCCATCGCCGCCTGATAACTGCCAACAGTTTTTACCTCATACTCTTTGCTGTTTAACACCTCTTGGAGGGTGGCCCGCCAATCGGGCACGTCGTCAACCACTAAAATACGTTTATTCATCTATAAATCCTCCACACTCACACTCCAAACAACCTATCTCAAACGGCACGGTTGGTCATCTTACCTCATTTTGGTCAAGAACGCAACGACGACGATTTACACGGTAAAACCACCGTAAACGTAGTGCCCTGATCAGGCAGGCTTTTTACCGTTATCTCACCGCCCTGTTGTTCCAAAAAGGCTTTGACCCACCACAGGCCAAATCCCAATCCCTGAGGACTGGTGGTGTAGAACATATCAAATATTTGGTTCAATTTTTCCGCCGAGATACCCGGCCCATTGTCGGTTATCTGGACCGATACGCAGCTGCCATCCTGAAACGAAACAACCCGCAGCAAGCCATCCCGCTCGCCAATGGCCCGGAAAGCGTTGGTAGCCAATTCGATCAGAACATCAATCAACAATTCGCTGGTATCAACCGCCGGCAGGTTGGATTCAAGATGACATTCAATTTTGATATTTCCAGGAATTTCCAGCGAAGCCACGGCTCGTTTGACCAGTTCATTGACATCTTGGGCTTCAGTTGGCCGGTAACGAAAACGTTGCAGCAAAGCCATAGCCAAGTCAACCGTGGAGAGGGTATTGCGCTGAATACGGGTCAACTTGGCATTGACCTCTGCTCTTAGCTCTGGGGACATTTCTACCTGCTGCAACAACTCCGCCAGATGTTGCGTGGCGACCGGCACCAGCGCGGTGGTATTATTGATCCGGTGAGCCAGGTTAGCAGCAGCCTTACCCAGTACCGCCCACCGGTCTGCCGCAAGACGTTGTTCTTGCGCCTCATGCAGAGCCTCGTTGGCCTGTTTTAGGGCGGTGTACTGTTGAGCATTTTTCAGCGCAATGGCCGCCGACGAAGCAACCAGAGAGAGCAATTCCACGTCTCGCTGGCCAAAACTGCCCTCTTTTTTGTTGAGCAACTCTATCACCCCCAGTATTTCCCCCTTAACTATCAGGGGGACGGCGATGAGTTTTTTGGTAGTAAACCCGGTCAGTTGATCGGCCACGGGCGACCAGCCAGGGTCGGCCCGGACATTGTTGACAAGATGGGGAATGCCGGTTTGGGCCACCATACTCACAATGCCTTCACCCGGCGGCATGGCAAAATTCTTCAGGCTTTCTATTTCGTTGCCTTTGTCATCGTAAGCCGCCTGGAAAACGACCCTACCTGTCTCTTCGGAAACCAACGCCAGCGAACCGCATTCGGCCTCAAAGATTTCGGCGGTGCGCCGGATGAGCAGTTTGGGAATCTGCTCAACATCCAGGGTGCTCGATACGGCCCGGCTGACGTGGTTGATGAGCTTCAAATCACGGTTGTAATCCTGAGTAGTGGCGTAGAGTTCGGCATTTTGAATGGCAATGGCCGCCCAATCGGCCAGAGCCGACAGCAGTTTCTGGTCGTCGCAGGTGAAGGCCCGTTGCTGATAACGATTGTCAGCCCCCAGTACACCAATCACATTCCGGCCAACCTTAACCGGAACATTGACCAGAGAATAGACGGTCAGGCCGGTTTTGACCTTAAGACTATTACTATTTCTGGATAAAATGATTGGCTCGCCGGTTTGAATTACTTGCCCAGAAATCGAGTCGTTTACTTTAATGTGGAAATCGCTGGTTTCTGCTTCACCTAAATTGGCCTGGGCGCGTAGATACAGGTCACCGCTGTCTTTACCCACCAGCAGTAAATAACTTTCGTCCGCGTCGGTCAGCCTGACGGCAGATTTAACCAACAAACTGAGCACGGCCTCCACATCCAGCAGTGAGGTAACAGACTTACCAATCTCAAACAGCGTCTCCAGCTCATCAACACGGCGCATCAGTTGTTGGTTGGCGTCAATCAACTCAGTCCGTTTAGCCAAAACCAGGTCGTTGGTCGGCAAAGGGGCTTCCAACGCCGAGCGAATGAGCGAGGCCAGGTCGGCGGGGGAAAAAGGTTGGTTAATCCAGCCAATGATATTGTTATAATCAAAATCGTGGCCGTTGGCTGTTTTGCCGTTGGCCCCCATCAGGACCACCGGCAGGGCCAGGTTCTGGGCGGTCAGTTCGGCCAGGAGAAGCGAAGCCGGGGGATCAACCAGACCAGCATCGAGCACCACCAGATCGGGGCGGGTTGTTTGCAGGGCAGCTAAGGCAGCCTGCCCATTGGTCTGATGACTCACCTTCAGACCGTACTGGTTCTCCAGACTCTGGCGCAACGAGGCGTCATCCGTTGAGTTGATAATTAAAATGCGCGGGGTTTTATTTGCCGAAGGCATCACTCACCTATTTTTTGCGTTAAACCGTATCTGCTGACTCGCCTCATCTACCGTAACCACCGGGCCAAGAAACTGCTGGACCACGTTAATGTTGGTCAGGGTATGTGTGGATAACCGCTGCGCTGCCAGCAGCGCCGGCTGTTTCGACAAGGCCATGGGCAAAATGAGTTGGTCGGTAAGGTGTTCATCCAGCGCCGTGCCGCTTCGGTGAAACGCCAGCAGGGCATTGACCGCTTCTTCGGCAACCTGTTCCGATGGTTTGCCTTTTTTGCCGAGGGCGGTAAAACCGGCCCGGCCAGACTCATACTCGGCCACCAGAAAAATGCCTGCACCCGGCGATACCGACCGGACCCGCTGCGGCTCGATGGTGGCCGGTAAGCCATGTTGCTCAAACAAGTTCACTGCTCGATTACGGATCCGTTGGGCGATGTGGGCGGGCAAACTCGATGCGACCGCCACGCCGCTAATTTTCTTCAGTTGGCCGCGCTCCGACCCCAGTTCCCGGCAGTTTGCCGTAATATGGGCCTGTCCGGGGATGACGGCTTTGATCTCGCCGTTACCGGCCGGATACCAACCCCAGGCCGTTAAAGTTGCTGTTGCTGACACCCCCATGTTGGCCAGCGTTGGCAAATACACATCACGGATATAATGAAACGAAGGGCTCCAGGGCACATGCGTGCCGCCTTTAATGGTAACTTCGCTAGGACCATTGGCCACAGCCAATGGCAGCAGGATTGTTTGCAAAACCAGAGTAGCAGCTCCGGCGCTGCCGCCTTCTCGCGCATCGGCTACGTCAAATTGGTAGCAACCAGGAACAGGAGCACTCTGCGGAACAAAGGTCAGTTGGGCGGAACCAAATCGATCACCAGACAAGTCGGCTTTACAGATGCTGGCTGCCGCCCGCACCGCGGTCAGATGTTGGGCCGCCAAACCGGGATTCTTTCGTCCGGCCCGAATATTCTCAAAGCGAACGGGTTGGGTCAATAGGGCCGCCAGGCTGAGAGTCGTCCGTAGAATTTGTCCACCACCCTCACCATAAGCGCCGTCAATGACCAGCATCGTTTCCCTTTCTTTGTAACAATAATTATACCACAAGCCCGGCACAGAATCGAGAAGCATTTAAAGAGCATTTTTTGAGTTTTGGGAAATTTGCATAAATTTGAGACTTCAGTAACATATTAGTGGTTAATATACACACTCACCTTTTAGGGATGACCCAAGCAAGTGAATGTGGTAACATGACTGAGGCCAGGAATTTTATGAATTCCCTGATGGATTGGACATCTTCCAGATGAGGAAGTTACTCATTTATCGGTCCATCGGTCCTCCAGCATAAATAACAACCGAATAATCTTTTTAAGGTAAAAGGAAGAAGGAGATTCTCTATAGACCAGGAAGGAGATGCGCTTCTTGATGAGTTTACCATCAGACACAATCACCGAAAAAATCAGCGGTATTGTTGATTGGTTGGCTCAGAAACACAAGCATTTAACCTCGACAGATGGCACAGATGCATTACAGGCGGAAATTCATCAATTAAAAAGAACCTTATCCACTGCTCCCACCCGCCCGATGCGTCCTATGCGCAAATTTGAGTCGTTGGAGCCAGTCACAGAACAACAGAAAATCATGGACATGGCTGGTTAACCCGGCCGAACCAAAAGAAATACAAAAAAATCCCGCCCGGATGTTCAGGCGGGATTTTCTTTGGTCAAGAAGATCACTCTGAAGCAATGGTATAGCCGCGCCGGGGAATAGTTAAAATAAATTCCGGATTACGCGGGTCGGCTTCAATTTTTTCGCGCAAGTTTTTTATATGCATGCGCACCAAATCGGGACTACCGCTTTCGGAGGGGTAGTCCCACACCTCTTGCAGTAGACGCTCGCTGGTAAAGACCTCATTGGGATACAACATCAGGTGGCAAAGTAAGTCAAACTCAATGGGCGTCAGTTTGGCCGTTTTCTGGTCGGTTTTTACCTGATAACTATTTCTATCGAGGACAAGATCACGCACCTGCAGTATTGAACTGGGAGGAGCTACGGGCGGAGAAACACGTCGCAGAATGGCCCTGATTCTCAAGTGCAATTCTTCCAGGTTGAAGGGTTTGGTCAAATAATCATCCGCTCCGGCTCGCAAACCGGCCACTCGATCCTCTGGGCGACCCAATGCGGTTAAAAACAAAATAGGAACATCCTCCAGGGCCGGGTCAATCCGCAACTGATGGCAGGTCTCTAATCCATCCATGTCCGGCATTAATACATCCAGAACAATGAGATCGGGGAGATGGCGCCGGGCTTCCTTAATTGCCTCTACCCCGCTGTAAACCACAAAGACTTTGTAATACTTGCGTAAACTGGCTTCAATTGTCCTGGCCACTTCGGGGTCATCATCGACAACCAGAATCCGTGGTAAAGAGACCTCTTTTAGCGAGGGCGTAACCATTACGGCGTTCCTCCCCAAAACCTTATTCCAACGCTGCTGAATTATTATAGCATGAGGTTGCTTACCAGCCAATCACCCAAATGGCAGGGGGTAGGATAGGAATTTTTAACTTGCTATTAATTTACAGGTGATAGGATGGCTTAACTGAGAATAGGCAGAGTAAAGGCTTGTATTATTTTGTAACGCTAAATATTTTTCCTGCAAAAAAGCATTGACATTTGCCTCAAAATAAGATAAAATAAGGTAGGTGGTATATACTGGTATATACCAGATAAAGGCAAATGTGTCGTTATGCATTTAGACAAGCAACACCCCAGGCCGGTTTATCTGCAACTCAAAGAAGTGCTGCGATGTCGGATAGAGCAGGGGATTTACTTTCCCCATCAGAAGCTACCTTCTGAACGTGAACTCTGTTTTCAACACAGTTTAAGCCGCATGACGGCCCGACGAGCTTTGCAGGCCCTGATTACGGAAGGCTATGCCTACACGCGGGTCGGCAAAGGCACGTTTGTGAGCGACATTGCCAATATTTCGATGATCTCAGCCAACCACAACGGCCGATTTGTGGAGTTTGTTGATGACATTGAGACGCAGAGTCAGCAGAAACTGGTGGAACAATTGCTATCGTTTGATAGCGTAGGCGTGGAACGCACTATTAGGGAAGTATTGGCCGCCAATTCGCTGGAAACCGTCGCTGTAAAGCTGTTTCCACGGGTCATTCGGCAATTAGAACAGCGTTGGCGCAATGGTGAGGCCAAATTATTGGCCCAAAATTATGCCTTTACTACCCTTCGTTCGCAGTTGATTGCCATGGTTAATGCCGCCACCTGTGAGGGTGGCCCCAAAGCCTTGTTAACTTGCGCGCCGGGCGACCAGCACGATATTGGCTTGTTATTGTTGGCTCTCAGCCTGCGACGACGAGGGTTTGTGGTTGTTTATTTAGGGTCAAATTTTACCACGGTTGCCTTTGAGGAAGTCGTTGAGACAGTACAACCGCAACTGATCTGTTTTTCAGCAGCCACAAGACAATCGGCTGTTGATTTGATCATGTTCAGTCGAGAATTTCAGGCTAATCCACTAAACCGAAAAAATAACCTTTATTTCACCTTTGGCGGACCGGCCTTCAACCAGGAACCGACATTGACGCCACAGGTGGTGGGTTTGTACCTGGGTGACACAATTGAAACTGCAATCTTAAAAATTCAAGATTTGGAATTGGAAAGCGGGTGATTTTTTGGTAAGGGGTAAGTTATTTAATTCCTACCCCTGTTACCGTAACTTTTTCGCAACTAATGAAGACTTTGTTCGTAGAAAGCGTATAAGTAAGGTATTAAGCCAAAGTTTCAGTTTTAAGTAAGTTTTAGCGTATCTTCTCAATATTTTGGAGTAGGGACAGAATATTATTCTGTCTCTACCGAGTAAATATATGAATTCGCCCCTATTTATTGAGAAGATACGTTTTAGCTCTAAAAAAGTCGGTTGCGGAGAGACATAAATGTTAACCTATAACTCAAACATTCCATTATTTCCACTCAATGTGGTTTTATTTCCCGGGATGATGCTGCCCTTGTACATTTTTGAAGAACGATACAAGACGATGACCAGGGAATGTTTAGGCACGGGCCAACCGTTTGGAGTGGTTCTGGCCAAAACCAAACAAACATCAGCGGTTAACGCTAATGGAATGTTTTTTGAGGATTTATATCATGTTGGCACCACGGCCCAAATCACGGCAGTAGAACATCTGCAAGACGGGCGGATGAATTTGATTGCGGTGGGCCAGGACAGGTTTGTTATTAAAGACATTGAATTAGGGGCAGATGATTTACTAATCGGTCGGGTAGACCCGTTTCCAATAGAAGACGACGACCCGCAAGAGGTTGACCGTCTGGCTCAGAAACTGCGTCCCATTATCAAGCGGTACATCGGGCATCTGGCCGACGCCTCCGGCGAGGATCTTTCAGGGACAACCCTGCCCAACGATCCAACCACTCTGGCCTTTTTGGCCGGTACGGCTATCCAGGGACCTTTGCCCGACAAACAAAAACTATTGTCTGCCGAATCACTGCGAACGCTGATAGCCGACACGGTGAACATTCTTGATCGAGAAGACCAGATTCTGGCTTACATGTTAAGGGCTTACCAGGCCCATCAAGAAGCACAAAGGTTACCCTTTGTTGACTATTCTCTAAACTAAGGATTGGGAATAAATTAACTTCCTCAATACAGAACCAAAATGGGGAGTAATTTCACCACCAAATGCGGAAGTTGTCCTAAACTAAGTTTAGGCTTAATCCTTAACGTAACCGTTGCGCAATCAGACGGGAGATGTTTCAAAAACATCAAAATTGAAACTTTTAAACTGGGGTGATAGACGACCATAGCTCGGATTTGCTGGGAAAATTGCAAACCATTCCTAACGAGCAAATCCACCGTAGCTGAGGGTCTGTAAGCCAGCCAAGCAAGAAATTGCCTCAAGTTAGGCGATTCTTGATCGAAAAAAAGTTCCAGTTTTTGCACCAAAGAAACATGTTGGCTCTGGTTGCGCAACGGTTAGGTTAGTAGAGGGTTGCATAAATACATTCCGAGTAGGGACAGAACATTGTTCTGTCCCTACAAAACTCGGAACAAACTTGTGCAAGATTGTACTTAGTCCTAAATTTAATTCAGATAGTGAAACTACCAGCGCTCTACAAACGCTCAGAAAGCAATGCTACAGACTGCACTGTTGTTTACACAAGTAGAGGGTTGAGTTCGATCCACTTAATTTACAAAGAACGAGGTGATATAATATGGCAACAACTTGGGCCCCCGATGAAGCGCTGTTTAGATTGAGCATTGCTGACCTTGCCGCCACTGCGCCTGTATCCCCAGCCGAAGAGAGACGCTTGATTCGGGTTATGATTGAAGGTAAAAGAGCCGCAATAAAGATGAGAAGAGACACAACCCTGAGAGATGATAGGCAGCTCAGGGCCAAGGCAGACGAAGGCGCAGCAGCCCGCCGGATGCTAATCCAGGCCAACGGCCGTCTGGTGATTAGTATTGCCAATAAATATACTGGCCATGGCTTGAGTCTGGCCGAGCTTTCTCAAGAAGGCGTGCTGGGTCTGATCAGGGCCATCGATAAATTTGATGTCAGTAAAGGAGTTCGGCTGAGTACCTATGCCAGCTACTGGATTCGACAGAGCGTCAGCCGGGCTGTGGCCGTGCAGACTCGCACCATTCGCCTGCCTGTGCACAAGGTAGATCACCTGGGCAAAATCAGAAAAGTCATGGGACAACTGACCCAAAAATTGGGCCGCGCCCCTGAAATCGAGGAGATTGCGGCGCAAACCGGCGACGCTCCCGAGCAGATCCATGAGCTACTCAAGGACGGGCAAGAAACCCTGAGCCTGGAAGAGCCAGTAGGAGATGACGGGGCTACGCTGGCCGATTTTGTGGAAAATGATCTGTCTCAGGATTTGGAAGACCAGGTGGACTCTACCCTGCTAGAAAGCGAAATTCGCCAGGCCCTGTCTGTTCTCACCGCCCGCGAAAGCCGCATTGTTGAACTGCGCTATGGTTTGCGCGACGGTCATCCCTTGACCTTGCAAGACGTGGCCGAACGTTTTGGCTTGACCCGCGAGCGTATCCGTCAAATTGAAAAAGAAGCGCTGGCAAAATTACGCCGACCCGATCACGCCGGCCGCCTGGCCAGCTTTGTCAACTAAATGATAACGCTTCAACAAAACAAAAGCCTCTGGGTAAATGCCAGGGGCTTTTTATTTTACCAGATAGCGACCAAACTCAATACCCTACCGCAACCGGGCCAAAACTGTGGTGGTGCCCAGCACCAAAAATATACCGGCAGCAATCCAACCACCACCGCCACCAAGCAGAGAGAACAACAAAAATGGCAGGGTTGCCAAAATCAAACACCCGGCGACCACCCGGCCCAGGTAACGGGAGCGACGTTTGCGGACACCCCAACGCACAACCTCGGCGATAAAACCGGCCACGGCCGGCGCGATAAAAAAGCCAATCAACAGTGCCCAGAAAAACCAAAGGCCACCCAAAAGGAAGGTGAACAAAGCAGCCGCAATTAATGACAGCGGAAAGGAAATGGCTGCGGCAATCAAATAATCCAGATTGCCGCCGGTATAAAACTTATTCTCCTGCTCCCGAATACAATCGGGGCAGCGAAAACCAACCGGCGTGCGCCGGGCGCACCTGGGGCAGATGGGCTTGCCGCAACGATTACACCGTAAACCCGTTTCCACATCGGGGTGGCGATAGCAAAAGGCCAAACCGGTATCCTGACCCGAGCTATCCCCCGCAGAAGAAGTCTCCAAAACCTGAGCCGCCAACTTTTGTTCAATCAGAGCCAGACCGGCCCGGGCTTCACTGTGGTTGGGGTCAAGCGCCAGGACCTGTTTGAAACACGTTTGTTTTTCTGCCAGCGACTCCACCACCCCGGCCAAAGTCAACCATGCTTCGATGTTATCGGGCATTTGCCGGGTGGCCTGTTCTAACAGTCGACGCGCATCTTCAATATCGCCCACCCGCGCGGCGGTTCGGCCCTGTTCAACCAAATCTGGAACTGACGGATCGCTCATTGATTGTTTACCTTTTTTGTGAGTTATTGTAGTTGTGAACCCCGCATTCTATTATTTGGACTGTGGCCACCCCAAACGCTGCATCAGCGTTCGGTAAAAGTAATTCTTTTCCTGCAAACGCACAAAACATCCCACCGAAGGAGCCACACTCATCGTCACTTCGTCACCACCAACCACCTCGAGTTCAATCTGGCCGTCAATAGTCAGCACGGCAGGGTGATCGGTCGACACGCGTACGCACACCATTGCCCCTTTAGACAATACAATCGCTCGATCCAGGCTGAGATGTGGAGCCAGGGGGATCAATAGAAAATTCTCCAACTCCGGCGGCAAAATTGGTCCCCCTGCCGCCAGAGCGTAAGCTGTCGAGCCGGTGGCCGTGGAGATAATCAGGCCATCGGCGGTGTAGGTTGTCAGGAAACCCCCATCGATGTATGTGTGCAACCGGACCACCCGGGCCAACTGGCCCCGGCTGATGACAATCTCATTGAGCGCCTCATAGGCATTGATCACCTGCTCATCGCGGCGATGCTCGGCGTGGACCATCATTCGCTCTTCAACCCAACAATCCCCAAGCAAGGTCTGGCGGATGTGTTGAGGCCATTCGGCGGGCTGCACCTCGGTTAAAAAACCAAGACGACCCATATTGACTCCCAAAATCGGGATACGCTGTCCGGCCGTAAGACGCGCCGCCCGCAGCATGGAACCGTCTCCCCCCAGCGTGATAAGTAAGTCTAAATCCGCCAAACGATCTTTGATATCTTCGTCGTTCCAGCTCGAACTGACCCAGGCCGAAGCGCCCAGATTCTCAATGAATTCCAGCATCTCGGCGGCCATCACCCGCGACTCGGCCAACTTGGGATGATAGAGAATGCCCACCCGGCGAAAGGCCAGCCGCCTGGATATATTTGCCTGCTGCGGGGCATCCATGAATTATAATCTTTCTTTCAACCAGTCCACAATCTTATCAAGGACTACCGTTGTTTGCCGACTATTGCTCATGTCCCGCACTGTTACCTTGTTGAGTTTGACCTCGTCTTCACCCAGAATCAGGGCAAAGGCAACATTGAGACGGTTGGCCGCTTTTAGCTGGGCTTTTAGACTGCGGTCGCCGGGAGTCAACTGCGCGCCGATATTGGCCTGATGCAAGGTATCAATCACTTTGATCGCTTCCAATTTGGCAACTTCACCCAGGTAAGAGACGGTTACCCGGGGTAACGGCTCGGCAGGCGGTTCGATACCCAGGTGGCGCATGGCAAGCACGTAGCGCTCGATGCCGGAACCAAAGCCAATGCTCGGGGTGGGCGGACCACCAAGTTCTTCAACCAGTCTGTCGTAGCGACCACCGCCGCAAATGGTATTCTGGCTGCCCAAGCCGTCGGCCTTGATTTCAAAGACGGTTTTGGTGTAGTAATCCAAACCGCGCACAATGCGATAGTCAACCGTGTAAGGCCGGTCTATGGTGTCCAGGTAATGCTTCAATTTGGCAAAATGCTCGTTACATTCCGGGCAGAGGTGGTCGGTAATGTGGGGGGCATGCTTCAACAGTGGTTGGGTAACTTCCTCTTTGCTATCCAAAATGCGCAGAGGGTTTTTACGCAGGCGCATCTGGTCATCGGGCGGCAGCTTGTCGGTAAATGGGCTAAAATGGTCCACCAACTTCTGCACATAGGCCGGTTTGCAAACCGGACAGCCGGTGGAATTGATATAAAGTCGCAGTCCAGACAAACCCAGACTGGCAAAAAGATACCAGGCCACATTGATAACTTCAACATCAACGACCGGGTCTATCTCGCCAATCACTTCAATATCAAACTGGGTGTGTTGCCGATAGCGCCCGGCCTGGGACCGTTCGTGGCGGAACAGGGGACCGGTGGTCCACACCCGGAGCGGCGTGGGCAGGGTATGCATGCCGTTTTCTATGTAAGCCCGCATAATCCCGGCGGTGAATTCCGGACGCAGCGCCAGTTGGTCGCCATCCCGGTCTTCAAAAATATACATTTCTTTTTCCACAATGTCGGTACCCTCGCCCACACCCCGAACAAAGAGGTTAGCCTGTTCCAGCAAGGGAATGTCTAGCCGCCGGTAGCCAAACAGGTCAGCAGTTTCTTGAATTTTGCTCAAGATGAAACGCCAGTAAGGCTGGTCATCAAAGAGCACGTCGGGCATGCCGGTGATGCGCTTATATTGAGGCAACGTTCATAATCTCCTTTTTACCCCAAACGGATGAGGTCAAGAATCAATTCGCCGTGGTCTTGAAAATCCTCGGCGCATAAGCTATTTACGTCTATCCAACGAGGCTTTTCTACTTCGCCGTCATCTACTTGACTATCATCCGCCAGCTTAAATGTTTTTGGCTGGCAAATATAGTAAAAAAGAAAACTGTGATAAGCTTTATCTAACGGATCGTAGTAGAAAAAGTCTTCTCTGAAATGGGCAAATTTTCCAACTTTAATCTCAAGACCGGTCTCTTCTCTTACTTCTCGTTTTAAGGCGTCTTCGATTTTCTCACCTATATCAACCCCACCACCCGGTAGATAATATTTTCTGGTTCGATGCGTGCTTACCAGCAAAATTTCGTTACGGCGGGGAATAATAGCGTACACAGCGGGTCGAAAAACCAATCTATCTTTGGAGATTAGTTTTTTACCGCCCAAAAAAGCGACGCACTCTACCATAGAGGAAAAGCCTTTCAGACATTATCTGGGTAAATGGATCTGAGGCGTCGGCGCCGGTTGACTAACCTGTGTCTTCGCCCTGGCCTGCTCCTGAAGTAAGTCCATAGCCATATTGCCGATAAGTTCCAGGGTCTGGACGGCTTGATTTTGCTTTTGGCGTTGAGCTTCCTGGATATTGGCCGCCAGGACGGCAAAGAAAGCCTCGTCAATTTCGTCCAGCTTTTCTGCCAACACCCGGGGCGGATCGCCCGACTGTAATACTTGCCGCAGCAACTCGGACGCTTTTTGCAGGGCTGCCCGGCTTTTTTCTTCTTGACGCGACTTGACTTCCAGGATTTTGCTGCGCAGGTTGGTGAGGACATTCGCTGTATTAGCATCTTTGGCATTGACGGCCGCATCGATTTGGGCGGTGAGTTTTTGGAAAAAGCCATAATCAAGGAGTGGGTACCCCGCCGCCACCAGTTCCTCAAACGCCTCGTCGTCTTTGGTTTCCTTTAACCGCTCAATTAAATCCTCCTGGCTTTTGAGGTACATCACGCCTAATTCGGCGTCAATCTCCTCGACGACCTTTTTACCCTGCGTACTCCATTTGGCCAGAAGAGTTCGTAAGGTAAACAATGTTTGCACAAACGCCTGATTACCTTCCATCTGGGCGGCTTGAATGGAGGCAGTTAATAGCTCAAAAAAAACCTTGTCGAGTTCGGCGTCGTGTTCTTTAACTTTTTTCTTGAGCGTGTTTTCATTTTCAGCCCGCAAGAACTCTTCAATTAGCTTCACTTTGGCCGCTTGAGCTTCCAGGACCTCCTGGGTAATCCCATCGGCCTCTAGAATGGCTTTGGCCATCGTTTCTAACGACAAAAACTGCTTGGGGTTGAGGAGGTAAAATTTTCTATTCTCCGGGGGCAAGCTATTAACCAGCTTGTTAGTTAAATCACCAATCAGCCTTTGCTGGTCAGCCCCGGCCATCGAAAGCCCACCGGGCACCAGGACAAAAGCCAACTCTTTCTCCAGGTCGTAATAGAGCAACGGAACCCCCAAGGGGCTGGTCAAGCCACATTGAGGGCATTGGGTTACGTTCAATTGGCCTTGCAAAAAGGCACTCTTCATGGCCACGTCTTGACCATCGATAATGGTTTCAATGGGGGCATTAAACCGGGTCTGACAACTGGGGCAAGTGACAGGTACAACCTGTTGAACTGCCATAATAATTTCACCTTTCTAATTTTTGTTCCTGACTTTGTCTATAGAAACAGACTCAGTACTTTAGAGACAAAGCCCGGCTATGGTAATAACCATTCGAGTATCTTACTCGGCGGGGGTAAAAATGTCAAAGAAAAACCGCCACCCTATGGTGACGGCATTAACCGTGTTTTATATTTAAAATGAACCGTAAAAGAACAAAGTCTGAGGGGGATTTTCAGGTTCAATCGCGGAAGAAGGATTCGATTGAGACCTGGTCTTCTTCGCTGGGTAAGGTTTCGACAAAACTGATGCGATGCCACGGGAACATCACTCTTGTTGCCTGAGAGTCGATATAGACCACATTTTTACCATCTCGTGCCCGCGGGTTGACACAGGTAATAAAATTTGAGGTTGGGCTGGGTAGCTCATCTATTTCGCCCACAATCGGGTCCGCATTCAACACGTGTACGATAACGGTAATTGCCATGGACTGTCTCCTTGAAAAAGTCAGAGATTTTAGTGCATTTCTACTTCGATGAGTAGTTTGCCAAGCTGAAGCTGATCGTGGTTGCGCAACACTTCGGGCAAATAAGGGGCCAGGCGCTTACCATTGATAAACGTCCCATTGATGCTGCCCAGGTCTTCAACCACCACCGTTCCTTCCCGTTTCAAAATACGGGCATGGCGTCGAGACACTCCCTTTTCCAGCCCATTATCATTGGTCAGATCAATTTCAGGGAAGACATCACTGGCCGGATCCAACCGGCCAAGATGAATTGCTTTATTAAGGGTGGCTTCAATCTCGCGTTCACCTTCACCAATTTTCAGACGAATAGCTAAAGGCCCGGTACCCTTAACCAAAGGGCTGGCTTCAGCATCTTCCTCTTCTTCCCCTACCCACCCAATTTCATCTGTGCCTAAAGGGTCAGTGCCGCGGCGGTCGTCCTCCAGCAAATAAGTACCGCACTCACTACAAAAGAGGGTATTGGCGACATGAGTCGTCCCACAAAACGGACACTTAATCACTATGTATCTCCTTTGGCAAAATTGACAAACTTCTGGTTCCGTAGCGAATCTTCTTCCGGCCCTCGGTAGAAAGATCGCCGGTTCTGGCCAGGCGGCCTGCTTCCAACAGGGCAGCCCGGGCCAGGTCGGTTTCGCCAAGATTAAGCAAACGCGTAGCCATAGTTTCCAGGCGCTGGGTAGCCGTGCTGATGCGCCCCTGTTCCAGGTCGACCATAGCTTTCTCTTGCATCTTAAAGATGGCCAATTTTCCCAGCGCCGTAACAATGGGCGAGGGGATTTCTATGCCGCCATCGATCTTGGGCACAAATTCGGCAAAAAACTCCACCCATTCCCAGTTTCTCCGGTCGCCTTGCCCCGGAACATCGCCATCTATGGTCAAACGTAATAATCGTTTGGGGCCGGGCGCAGTTTCCTGCAAAACTCTAAATTCCATCAAAAGAGTCTTGTCGTGGCCGGTTCCCAGAGGTCCCAGCACCGTTTTATCGGCGCGAATGTCCAACCGGCGAATATGCGGCGTAACCAGAAATGCTTCTTTGAGTGTTACCCCTCCCGATGTACTGACACTCATGGTCAATTCACGGGCCACTACCGCGCTAAGATTACGAATTGTGGCTTTAAAAACCTCCACTACTTTACGCGGCGAGTCGATGTAAACCGAGGTTCCCCCCGACAAAGAGGCCATCTGGTCCAACAGATTCTCGTTCCAATCCGAACCAATTCCCATGGTCGTCAGACTGATCTGATTTCGGCCGGCCCAATCGGCCTTTTCAATGCAGCCGGCTTCGTCGCCATACGTCTGGCCGTCGGTAAGAAGAACGAGGTGGTTCACCGACTCGTCGGTGCAGTGCCGCTCCAATTCCTGCAAACCGGCATTCAGCCCCTGCAACATCTCGGTGCCGCCGCTCGGCTGAATGGTGCTGGCAATGGATTTGGCCATTGCTTTATCCACATTCTTCTGGCTGGGCAAAATCACCTCGGCCCGATCGCCAAACACAACCAGGCTAAGAGCATCATCGTCATTCAATCGATCGATAATCTGGCGCGTACCCTCTTTTACCTGTTGCAGGCGCATCCCTTGCATTGAGGTACTGCGGTCGAGCACCAGGCATAAATTGAGCGGCAGGCGCGACGTGGGTAAATCTGCAGCCGGGGTAATATCCAGCAGAGCGTAGAAGGCTTGTTCCTCAAGGTTGGTCAACAAATGCTTGTGACTGATCAAGGACCGGATACTGATGGCCGAAGACCGATCGAGGCCCTCTGCCTCCCGTAAGCGGTCGTAAACGCGGCGTTGCTCCGGGTCGCCCAAAATCTCGTAAGCTTCCTGGATGTCCTGAAATATTTCGGCGGCGTTGGATTGAGAACTAACATCGGGGTGGTGTTGACGCACCAGGCCCCGATAGGCCTTACGAATCTGCTCTTCCGACGCACCAGCCTCTATTTTTAGGATTTCATAGTAATTTTTATCAACTTGCATCAGAACAACTTTCGTTTGAAATTATGACAGGCTAAAAACGTCTGATTTCAACTGACAGGCTAACTTTCAGCTCCCATTGAAACGATAAGGCCGGTGATGTTATCCTCGCCACCATTTTTGTTAGCCACGGCGACCAATCGTTGGCAGGCTTCTTGAGGCGTAGCCGAGGTATTGACAATCTCTTTTAGCATCTCGTCATCATTAACCCCCTTCCACAAACCATCGCTACATACCAATAACGAGCTTCCGGGTGGTAAATGTTGAAGATAAGTATCTACCTCAATGGTGCTACCCTGGCCAACAGCGCGGTACAACACGTGATCAACCTGGGCTACTTGTTCTGGCGTAGCCTGACCAATATCCTTCAGACGTTGGGCTAAAGAATGATCTTCGGTAATTTGTTTAATCTTAGTTTGGTCTATAAAGTAGGCCCTGGTATCACCGACGTGAGCAATATAAGCATTATGCCCCATAATCAGGGCCGCAGTCAAGGTTGTGCCGCCGTCGGGTACGGCTTCTCGCACCAGGGCATTCGCTCTTTCTACCGCCGAAACCAACACTTCGTTAATAGGCGGGCTGGTAGCATTTTGATTGCTACTTACCAGACACGGCAGATAAACATCTCTCAGAATAAAGTTGGCGGTGGCCCGGGCAGCCACCGAACTGGCAACATCGCCTTTTTGATGTCCCCCCATGCCGTCGGCTACAATGAGCAACCCAAACAGCTCATGCCCATAATCATACTGAATAAACGACTCAACGGTAAACAGGGAATCTTCATTACGCTCACGTACTTTGCCCACATTGGTCATCTTGCCAATATGCAAGCCAAAAGAAAGTTGCTCCGCGGGAATAATCTGAGCTTCCTCCTGGGCAGTTACCTCTGGGTGGGTTATCGCAGGCGGTTCAGGTTCAGTTTTGGGCTGTAAAAAGAGTCTCCGCAGAAAACTCATAAATCAAGCTCCATGGCCACAAAAAATGGGGCCCAAAGATTAGGCCCCCCATCTAAGCAGGCAAAGCATAAACCTTGTGGTCAGTTGAGCCAATATATACCACACCTTCATGCACTAACGGTGAAGATGTTACCGGCCCTCCTGTCTTAAATCTCCAGCGTACTTTTCTGTCTTTGCGATTCAAACTGATCACCTCTCCGGCTCCGGTGCCAAAATAAATGGCTTCGTTGGTAACAGCCGGGGTCGACACAACTTGAGATCCAGCATCATACTTCCAGATAGCGCGTCCTACCTTTATATCAATTCCGTAAAGGTTTTTATCAGACGAACCAACATACGCAACTCCATCAAATATGGTCGGGCTGGAGATAACTGCGCCCCCCGTTCGGACGCGCCAGACAGAGTAGCCAGTTTTTGCATCAACGCCATAAATATTCCAATCTGAGCTTCCCACCACAATTAATTCTTGCAAGAGGGCCGGGCTGGAGGTAATTCCCTGATTAGCCCTAAACTTCCAGCGGGCGGCTCCGGTTGAAAGGTCTACGGCGTGGAGATGTCCATCTTCAGAACCAACATAAACCATTTCATCGCCCAACGCCGGGCTGGAACGAACCGGGCCCAGGGTTTCGTATCGCCAAATCACGCGACCCGTTTGAGCATTTATTGCATAAAGTCGATGGTCATCGGAGCCGAAAAAAGCATGGTCAAATTCAACCACCGCCGAGGAGCGAATACGTCCTTCGGTGGGACAGGTCCACATCAACCGGCCCCCTGTTGAAACGGCGTACATAACCCTATCTTCAGAACCAAAGATGAGACGATCCTTATATAAGAAGGGTTTTACGGCAATACCACCTTCGGTGGCATATTTCCATTGAAACTCACCATTCTTAAGATCCAGCGCATAAACATTATTATCGTAAACGCCCAGGTAAAGAGAACTATTATCGGCGACAATAGATTTAGCTCTGATTTCATCTTCAACTTTAAAAGTCCAGATAGGCAGGATAGAATCGTCAAGTTCTGCCTCAATCCCATCCATCATATCCGTGGGAGGTAGGCCTTGTTGTGGGTAAGGCGGGGGGTAAGGCATAGGATAGGGTTGTTGGGGTGGATATTGGGGCGGATAAGGGTAAGGCTGTTGGGGAGGGTGAGGGTATTGGGGTGGTGGTTGTTGCCCAAGATAAGGTTGGCTAAAAGGCTGTTGTTGTCCCGCTGGCGTTGGCCCCGGAGAAGAACCGGGTAAAAACTGCGTAGATGACGGGGGAGCGGTTGTAGCCAGAGCCTTGCCTTGTAAGGCATCCTGCAAGGCATCTTTGAAGGCCTGGGCTGACGGGAACCGATTATCGGGTTCGTACTCCAGGGCCTTCATAATCACCGCATCAACTTGCTCGGAAACAGCCGGATTCAACAGGTGGACCGGCTCTTCGTGAAAAGTAAACGGCGGTTCGAGTCGGGGGTCACGCTTGGTGAGTAAATGATGTAAGGTGGCCCCCAAGGCATAAACGTCACCCCGGGGGTCGGCAATGCCTTTGTATTGCTCCGGCGGTGAATATCCTTCGGTACCAATCATGGTCCCTTTTTGAGCAAATTCAAAGGGCTTGGCAATGCCAAAATCAATCAAGGCAATCCTTTTATTGTGCTTACGCAACATCACGTTAGCTGGCTTCATATCTCTGAAGACAATCGGCGGGGTTTGGCTATGAAGGTACACCAGAACATCACAAACCTGAAACGCCCAATCTAAAACCATATCCGTTTTGAGCATCCCCTCGGTACTTTCAAGGATCTCCTCCAGGTTATCACCCTTAACATATTCCATTACCAGGTAACTGCGAACAGATTCGGTGAAAAAATCGTAAATTTCTGGAATACCAGGATGATTAAGTTCTACCAGAAGATTGGCCTCACGTTCGAAACTCTGAACCGCCAAACGGCGTATCTGAGGGTCCGGTGTGGTGCTAATCATTTCTTTTACGGCACACATCCTGGTAACACCGGTAAAGCGTAGGTCTTGAGCCAAATATACGGCTCCCATTCCCCCCACACCTAAAACCTTTACAATTTCATAGCGGCTCTGCAAAACCGCTCCTTTAGGCAGAATATTCTCGTCAAAATCGCCTGTTTCCGGATGTTTTTTCTGCGGGCCAATACTGTGTGTTTCCAATGCCACCCTGTCTCCTTCAATTAGCAACTATTATACTTCCCTTTATTATATTCATTCACACCGGGAAATGCAATATATTTGATATTTTTATCGGTAACATGCTGCTTCAGACGAAATCGAATGGTAAGAAGAGAATTGGAAAGGCAACTAATTTACGATAGAGTTTTAATGGTGGGGGATTTTTCAGCATGTTTATTTATGTCTGCCCTAAAGATTATACTATCCCCCCTGTTTTACGTCAACCACCCTTTCCTTAAACATTCCAAGAATATGGTACTACCCCGGATGTAGACATTGGGTTCATTGATTGAAGTTTTCCAATAGGCAGGGCGGGTCACAAAAAAGCGGGCATATATAGATTTGATACCACCCCAATTCAAACATTCGGTGAACTTATAGTTTTTACCCAACCTACCCCATCTCGGGGACCCGGTGCCCAAGACACCCCCAAACATACCCAGGCAGACAGGAAAAATTTCCCTTTGTGAGATAAACTATTAATGTGGTATAATCTGAACTGGGCATTATTAATGAGTTGCTACCCAATCTGATTCAGGAAGACTGGAGCACATTACCATGGAAACCATTCTTTGTGTTGACGACGAACCCACCCAGCTAATGCTATTACGTCTGGCCCTGGTGCGAGCCGGATATCGAGTTTTAGAAGCCTCTAATGGCCAAAAAGGAGTGGAGTTGGCCGTTGAACATAAACCGGCCCTGATAATTATGGATTTGATGATGCCGGTGATGGATGGCGCCACCGCAATTTGGCATTTAAAACAAAACGATGCCACCAAACACATTCCCATTTTAGTCCTGTCGGCCTATACCAAAGGAGACCAAGCCAAGCGAGCCCTTAATGTCGGCGCTGCAGAATTGGTTTCAAAGAGTCTAATCCTGACCGATTTGATTGATCGGGTAAAAACCTACATTCAGTAAGGTACAGTTTTCAGCGCCGCTATAATTGCGCTGAGGTTTGGAGATTTATGGCTATTGCGCCTTCGCTCGATTCAAGAACAATAACAACGGCTGATGTCAGACCAACGCCGGAAACCGACATCCCAACTACTTATGACTTGGACGACCCGGCTTTATTCATAAACCGCGAACTGAGCCTGCTTGAGTTTAACCGCCGCGTTTTAGAAGAAGCCGAAGATGAAACCAATCCCATTTTGGAACGAGCCAAGTTCCTGGCTATTTACAGTTCCAATATGGATGAGTTCTTCATGGTGCGGGTCGCCGGGTTAGTGCAGCAGGTAGCTGCCGGAATTACCACGCCGCCCGCCGATGGCCTGACGCCCATTGAACAACTGATAGCTATTCGCAGAAGGGTCCGCGCCAACCTCAAGGTGATGTATCGCTGCTTTCGGCAGATTAAAACCCAGCTAAGCGAGGTCGGCGTTCATCTGCACAATTATAAAGATTTAAATAAATCACAAATGGAGGCCCTTGACGAGTATTTTCGGGACGAGATTTTTCCGGTTATTACCCCCCTGGCCTTTGACCCGGGTCGGCCTTTTCCCCATATTTCCAGCCTGAGTTTGAACCTGGCCGTACTGGTACGTGATTCGAAAGATGGGTCGGTTGCTTTTGCCCGAATCAAAGTTCCTAACACCCTGCCTCGACTGGTTCCGGTCAAACGACTTAAGGGCGACACTCGCCAGGTATACCGTTTTGTATGGTTGGAGGATCTAATTACTCATAACCTGGCTGAACTCTTCCCCGGCTATGAGATTATCGAAGCGCATCAATTTCGCATCACTCGTAATGCCGACCTGGAAATTGAAGCCGACGAAGCCTCCGACCTGTTGGAAGCAATGGAAGCCACCGTGCGCCGGCGTCGTTTTGGTTTTGTAGTGCGCCTGACGCTTGCCCCCGGCACGCCGGAACACATTATTCAATTACTAACCAATAATCTCAACATTAACGAGGAAGACATCTATCAAAGCCGGGCCCCCTTGGGCCTGAGCGGGCTGATGAGCATTATGACCATCAACCGGCCCGATTTGAAAGACCCTCAATATTTGCCGGCCATTCATCCTCGATTACGCAACCTGGAACACCGCGAAGAAATTTTCGACGCCATCCGCGAGGGAGACATTCTTCTACATCATCCGTATGACTCCTTTGTGCCGGTGATTGATTTTCTAAAAGCCGCCGCCCGCGATCCCAAAGTGTTAGCCATTAAACAAACCCTTTACCGGGCCGGTTCAAACTCGCCAGTGGTGGCGGCTTTGATGGAAGCCAGCGAGAATGGCAAGCAGGTTTCGGCGCTGGTTGAGTTGAAGGCCCGTTTTGATGAAGAAAGTAACATCGTTTGGGCCAGAGCCTTGGAGCGGGTGGGGGTTCATGTTGTTTATGGTTTTATGAGCCTGAAAACCCATTCCAAAATATCGCTGGTGGTGCGCCGCGATGAAGACGAAATCCGTCGCTACGTGCATCTTGCTACCGGCAATTATAACGCAGTTACGGCCAATATTTATACCGATATGGGCCTGTTCACCTGCAAACCCGATTTTGGTGATGATGCTTCCGACCTGTTCAATGCCCTCACCGGCTATTCCAAAAAAGAAGACTACAAAAAATTCTTCGTGGCGCCGCTAACCATGCGCAAACGCTTCGCCGCTCTGATCGACCGGGAAATCAAGTGGACCAAAAAAGATAAACCGGCCAGATTGATTTTTAAGATGAACTCGCTCATTGACCCCGAATTTATCCGCCATCTCTACCGTGCCTCTCAAGCGGGGGTCGAAATAGAACTGCTTGTGCGGGGCATTTGCGGCCTGCGGCCGGGCATTCCTAACCTCAGTGATAACATCCGCGTGATCAGTATTGTCGGACGCTATCTGGAACATTCTCGCATCTATTATTTTCACAACAATGGAAACCCCGATATTTATCTTGGCTCGGCCGACCTGATGCCGCGTAATTTAAACCGGCGCATCGAAACCCTGTTTCCAATTGAAGACCTGACCCTTAAACAGGAGTTGATTGAGGCTCTGGAAATCTCAATGGCCGACAACATCAACGCCCGCTTGCTGCGAGCCGATGGAAGCTACGTGAATCTCGCCCCTACCGACGGCGAAAAACCACGAGACAGCCAGGCTGAATTTATGCTCAGAGCCAAAAGTCGGTAATCAAATTCTCACCCAAAACAACGGTCAAAATTTTCCCTGAGTTCTCTTGACGCCATAGCGACTTGGGGATTTTTTGTTTTTGGGTTACAATTCGGGTTCAAAACTGATCATCGAGGGTTGACATGTTACTTGCCGGAGACATTGGCGGAACCAAAACCCATCTGGCCGTTTTTGAGCCTGGGGACAGGCCAGAGATCAAAACCCAGACTATCTTCAAGAGCACGGCATACCCTAGCCTGGAAGCGGTTGTCCAGGAATTTCTGGCCAAAACCGTTACCACCATCACCAAAGCAGTTTTTGGCGTGGCCGGGCCAGTGGTGAAGGGACAATCAAAAATTACCAACCTGCCCTGGCAAATATCCGAAGCAACGTTGAGCCAGACTCTCAACGGAGTCAGGGTAAAATTGCTCAACGATCTGGAGGCCATCGGTTATGCTGTTCCGCATCTGCAGCCGAACGACCTGGCTGTATTGAACCGCAACCAGATGGACACCGAATATAGTGGGAACAAAGCGATCATTGCCCCTGGCACCGGCCTGGGTGAGGCAGTGCTTTTTTCTCACAACCGCCATTACTTTGTGCTGGCCTCGGAGGGTGGCCATACTGATTTTGCCCCCAAAACCCCCCTAGAAATTGAATTACTGCGCTACCTGCAACCCAGATTCGATCACATCAGTTACGAACGCGTTTGTTCCGGCAGCGGCATTCCCAATATTTACACTTTCTTAAAAGATACGCAACCCACCCCAGAAGATCCGAATCTTGCCGCCGCCATTGCCCAGGCCGCCGACCCGACTCCCCTGATCATTCAAACCGGCCTGGCCGGAATGTGTCAATTGTGTCAAACCACACTGGATACTTTTGTTTCTATCCTGGGCGCCGAGTCCGGCAACCTGGCCCTAAAAGTGATGGCCACGGGCGGCATTTATCTGGGCGGGGGTATTCCACCCCGCATCTTGCCCAAATTGCAGGACGGCAGTTTTATGCAGGCCTTTATCAACAAAGGTCGGTTTGCCGAAATATTAGGCCAGATTCCCATTTACGTCATCCTCAACAACAAGGCCGCGCTACTCGGGGCTGCCCATTATGGATTAGAGCTGTAACTTTTGGCAATGCCAGGTATAGGATTGGGTAGTGGTTCAATTGTAAGTGATGAGATGTTTTTATTTTGCCCCCACCCCTGGCCCCTCCCCCAAATTGGGGGAGGGGGAAAAGG
>JAFGNV010000104.1 GCA_016926805.1 Anaerolineae bacterium | reverse complement strand
TACGATATGCTGTCGTTATCTAATGTTCCAAACGTCTACGGTTCGCTGTCATTCCAGGGGTAAATGATGCACTGTCATATCGCAGTTTATAAAGAAGATAACCGGCATTGTTAATAACACAGGATGCTTCGTTCTCTTGAATTTCTATTCGGCCATAAAGCGTGCTAAAATAACAAAACCCCACTGAGCAAAACAACGGAGAGAATAACCGATGGCCGTCAGAGACATTGTATTATATAGCGAAAACGAGTCTGCCTTGCGAAAAAAGAGTGAGCCAGCCAGAGCAGTCAACCGGCGGATAAAAAATTTAATCAGGGATTTAAAGGATACCCTGGCGACTCATCCCGAAGGAATTGGCCTGGCCGCCCCTCAAATTAACGTCCACCAGCGGGTGGTTGTCGTTCGGTTGGGCAGTCGTAATGAAGAAGATGAACGGGAACCTGATCCCCCTCTTGCGTTAATCAACCCAGAAATCATTGAAGCTAAAAACGACCAGCGAGATTTTGACGGTTGTCTCAGCTTTCCCGGCCTGTTTGCCGAAACCGTACGGCCCCACTATTTACGCGTCAGGGGTCTAAACGAACGAGGCAAACCTTTTGACCGTATTTTTGAGGGATTCGACGCCGTTCTGGTTCACCACGAAATCGACCACCTGGAGGGTGTTCTTTTTATTGACCGGGTAGAAAGGGTGGAGGACCTTTACCGCGTGCGAGAAGATGAAGATGGCAAACTGGTGCGCATGCCGGTAGCTACTGCCGTAGCGTAGAGGGATATACAGCCGTGGGTTTTGACCATTTTTCCCTGTTGGCGCCGTTTTACGACCGCGTTTTTAGGGGGAAAGACCTGACTCAGTTAAAGTCGTTATTGGGGCTGCCCACCGATGGCCGTCTGTTAGATGCGGGGGGCGGCACCGGCCGGGTTGCCCACAACTTGCACGGATTGGCCAGCCAAATTGTAGTGACCGACGTATCGAACGGCATGTTGAGCGAGGCCATCCAGAAGGATGGGCTTACTCCCCTGCAAGCCCATGCCGAATTATTCCCCTTTGCCGACGCCAGTTTTACCCGCATCCTGGTGGTAGACGCTTTTCACCACTTTTGCAACCAACGTGAGGCAGCAGTCGAACTTTGGCGGGTGCTGGCTCCCGGCGGGCGGCTGGTTATTGAAGAACCCAACATCGATACCTGGCCGGTCAAACTGATAGCCCTGGCCGAAAAACTGGCCCTGATGCGCAGCCACTTCTATGCACCCCGCCAGATCAAAGCGATGTTCGAGCCGTACAACGCCCACATCGAAATCCACACCGACCAACAATATACGGTTTGGGTGGTGGTGCAAAAATAATTCACCAAAATAATTCCACGTTCGCAGACAAATTCAATCGGGAGGCAACCCATGGCCAAATATTTAGTTTACATCGAAACTGCCGGTGATCCTATTACGGGCGAAGGTCCTACCGCGCATGTACCGGCTTTGCCCGGTGCATCGGCCCGGGGCAACACAATTGAGGAAGCAAAGGGGAAAATTCAAGAGGCAGTTGAAGCATACGTATCGTTGCTGCGTGATGTCGGCGAGCCGGTGCCGAAGGCCAGTGAAGGGATTCAGCTGCAATTTGAGGAGGTTGAAAAAACCACCTTCCCCACCGACTACGATGCCCTGCATCCCAACGAGCTAGAAACCCTGTTTCGCTGGATGGCCATCTCGCGTCAGGAATTAGTTGATTTGGTCAAAGACCTGCCGGAAGAAACGCTTGATTGGAAACGTAATGACGACTCGCCCTGCATCCGCAAAATCCTCTGCCACATTGCCGAAGGGGATCTATGGTACTCCGACCGGCTCAAACGCTGGCCCGAAACCCCCTTATTTCGGCTGGCCGCCACTCGCGGCGTAGCGTTGGAGCGATTGCGGGCCTTGAAGGAAGCCGATTGGAACAAATTTACTATTTATGACGGCAAAAAATGGACGCCGCGTAAGGTGATCCGCCGAATTTTGGAGCACGAACGGGAACAGATTCAGCAAAT
Source organism: Anaerolineae bacterium (assembly GCA_016926805.1). Taxonomy (GTDB): domain Bacteria; phylum Chloroflexota; class Anaerolineae; order 4572-78; family J111; genus JAFGNV01. The sequence goes on along the minus strand of JAFGNV010000104.1, from coordinate 10,948 downwards.
TCGAGGCATGTTGGCAGAAAAGCCATCAAGCTGATGTGGGGTGGCTTTCACCTTTCATCAGGAATCAGGAATAAAAAAGCAGGCAATAGGAAATTTCTTCCTACTGCCTGTTTTTCTCTATCAGAGCCAAACAGACTCGGCGCTTAATATTCACTGGTCATAATCAGCAACGGTTTCATTTCAAAACTGCTGTAACGCGGGCGCAAGCGTTCGGTGTTGTAATGCTCCTGCACGTTTACCAGTTTCTTGGTGCTGGTCACCACCTCAATTGGCATATTATCATAGCGACCATTCTTAACTACCACCAGCCGGCCGTGAATGCCGTCAAGAACTAAATCCAGGGCCAAGTTACCAAAAGCCATCGGCACAATCGAGTCGAGCGCATCGGGGTTACCGGAACGTACCATGTAACCCAATTTTTGATTAATAACGTTAATGGGGCGGCCATTATTAAATTTAGGAGCATGCTTTTTCAATTCCTGCGACACCAGATCGCCAACCCCGCCTAATTTCTTATGGCCATAAGCATCGGTAGTTTGATCCTGGAAGACCATCTCACCCCCTTCATACATCGCTCCTTCCGAAACCAAAACAACGGAATAACGGCTGGGATTCCGGAAGCGGTCGTGTACCAGCAATTCAGTCAATTGTTCAATATCAAATTTATACTCAGGGATCACACAGCGGTCGGCTGCCCCGGCCATAGTGGGCAACATGGCGGTGAAACCGGCATAGCGACCAAAAACCTCCAAAACCAGGAAGCGCTCATGAGAACCGGCCGATGTGCGCAAGTCGTGGGTCATCTGGATGGTCCGGGTAACACAAGTGCTGAAGCCAATGCAGTAATCCGTGCCGGGAACATCGTTGTCCATTGTTTTAGGAATAGCCACCACTTTGATTCCTTCCTGAAACAGGCGGACCCCATAACTGAGTGTATCGTCCCCGCCGATGGGAATGAGATAATCAATGCCCAGAAAATCCAGATTCTTGATAACCTCCGGGGTCAGGTCGTTCATTTCATCGGGATAGGTATCTTTGAGATGTTCCGGAACCACGTCTTTGGTCACATGACTGGGGCGCGTCCGCGAGCTGTGCAAAAACGTGCCGCCGGTGCGGCCGGCCTTGTTGACAATATCTTCGGTAAGAATTTGATAGTTGTTGCTGTTATCGGCAGCCTTATCCCGAATGATCTCAATGGCTCCGGCCCAACCCCGGCGTAGACCAATCACTTGATAACCTTCGCGCAGCGCCCGAATAGTGACCGCCCGGATAGCGGGATTCAAGCCGGGCACGTCGCCGCCGCCGGTTAATATGCCAATAACGCCCTTTGTTTTTTTGATGTTTGCCATTCTTAAACCTCCATGCTTTGAATGATTGATTTCGTCGCAACTACTGTCCGCCCCTAATAACATCTTGAGTTGAAATCAAGACAATTTTGGGAAATCCATTCCACACAGGCTAAATTGGCTCATCATTGAGTTCGTATCCGGCCAATAATATTATCAGCCAAAAATTAGTTCCCTGGAAAAAGACAGGTGAGTAGTTCGCTCCTATTCAAATAATAGGTATATTTCCAAAAGAAGCAATATTTTGGGCCTAAAATGGCCAGCATAGGGTCGACGCTCAAATCCCAGGCCATAGCCCCTATCACCACAATATACACTGGTAATCCATCCAGTCACATCACTATAGGTAGGGGGTAAATTTAGCACCGTTCTTGAGAACTTTGGATTTTGCGCCGCCCGACAATGCGGCGCAGAAAATGGCCTTTGGCTTACAATTGATTTTGAAAATAGCCTACCCTATTTTGAGACTTCTAACGGACAGCAGAATAATTGACGGAAATGAGCCTCCGTGGTAACATAATGTGCCGATGAAATAAGGCTGCCCCATTTGGGGGTTACAGCAAAATTTTCCGGCTCATTTTATTATTTATTTAGCAACAAGGAGATTTTTAAAGATGTCTGAACGAGTCCAGGGCACAGTCAAATGGTTTAACGCTTCCAAGGGCTATGGCTTTATTGAACGCGATGAGGGAGATGATGTGTTTGTACACTATTCCTCCATTCAGACCGAAGGTTACCGCACGTTGAACGAAGGTCAACGTGTCGAGTTTACCATAGAGCAAGGTCCCAAAGGGCTGCAAGCTAGTAATGTAGTGACCATATAAGTCGCTCAAGCCACAGACAAAAAAGCGCGGAAAATATTCCGCGCTTTTTTGTTTGATCTACTCCTGTAGCCAAAAACCTATGTCATTATCATTCCCTCATCAGCCTCAAAATAAATCATTAATTCCTCCAGGCCAGATTGAACCCAGGCCCATTTTGGATGAAACATACTCTTTTCCACCAATTTGGCCACCGCATAACGATTAATTGAATCCGCTCCGCTCCCCTGCCGGGTAGCCGCTAATGCCCCCAGCGCATTTCCCAACACTGCCGCTGCTTCCCAACTCAGACCGATCAGACGACCCAGGACAACACCGGCATTAAAACTATCACCTGCGCCGGTAGTGTCTTTCACTTCAACATCAAAGGCCGGTATTTGGATGCGCCGATGGTCCACCGCCAAAATGCAACCTTCAGACCCGCATTTGGTGACCACTGCTTTGGCCCCGTGTTCAAAGAGAAAATCAAGACTCTGCTCGATAGACTTTCCCTGACCTAACAGGGTCAATTCCATTTGATTGGGAAAAATAATATCCAACCGGGGCAGAACTTCGATGATTTGGGCGCGGGCCCGCAGGGCTGGTTCTATGCCTACATCTAAACTAACCCTGGTAAAGGGAGAATTCTCAGCCTGATCCAGGGCAACCATAACCGTTTCATACTGATGATGCGACAAAAAAGAGTATCCCGAAAGATGAACCCAACGACACTGGTCAAAACAAGCAGGGGTTATGGCGCCGGCGTCGGTAAAGGCGTTGGCCCCTCTGGCGCTAAACATCGTGCGCTCGCCATCAGCGGTAACAGAAATAAAAATCAAGCCGGTGCTGACAGTGGGATCAGTTTGAATATAGGTGCAATCAATACTCTTCGCTTTGAGATCGGCTAAAACCTTATCAGCCAGGGTATCCTGGCCAACTCGACCAATAAAACCAACATCCATATCCATCCCGGCCAGGGCAATGGCGGCGTTAACCGCAGAGCCGCCAGTGGTCATCTGAACCCCAGTGGCAATGGCCTCATTGCCCGGCATCGGGTAAGCAGGAATCGTAAAACTCACATCAACATTAATATCCCCGATCACAATAATGTCGGGCATAATATTGATCTCCGGTAAGATCCTAAATTTAGTTGGCTACATCAGGGGCAGTGGGAAAGACAACGGAAAAGTTGCTGCCTTTGCCTACAACACTTTCAACCCAAATTCGGCCTTTATGCACTTCAACCATACCTTTGACAATAGATAAACCCAATCCCATGCCTTCATACTTACGGGTTAATGCTGGTTCTACCTGGTAGAATTGATCAAAGATACGGTTGTACTCTGTCTCCGGAATACCGACGCCGGTATCGATCACGTTGATCCAATATTCATGCTTTTTTAATTCAACATTTATATGGATGCGCCCTCCCGGGCCAGTGAACTTATTGGCATTAGAAATCAAGTTAGCTAACACCAGGTAAAGTTTCTGCCGGTCGGCATCGATATTAAGAAGAAGGTCGTCGGGCGCAAATCTTGTGGTTAAAATCTGTTCCTTGGCCTGGACAAAATCGGCAAACTCTTTAACCACATCTAGCACCAGTTGTCGCAGCGAGAAAATACTCCGCTCCAGGGGAACTTCATCGGTTTGGATATGGCGCAGGTTAACCATATCGTCAATCAATGCCCGCAGTCGCATGGCGCTATTCAGCACAATATCGGCCTGCTCGCTGGCCTGGCCGGTTACATTCTCTTTGAGAAACGAGGCGTAGCCTAAAATAACGGAGAGAGGCGTGCGGAGCTCGTGAGAAGCAATACTGACAAAATCTCCCTTGATGCGGTCAATCTCGGACAAATCCCGATAAGCCTGCTGCAATTCATCCATGAGCCGGGCGTTTTCTATGGCAATAGCGGCATGCGCGCCGAGAGTCTCGGTAATTTGAATATCGTCCTGGCTAAAACCCTCCTCGCTGCGCTTGTTGACAACTTCCAGCACGCCGATAACTTTATCACGCACTCTGAGCGGCACGCCCAAAATCGACCGGGTCTCAAAATCGGTAGCATCATCGACGCCGGGATAAAAGCGGGGGTCGTTTTTGGCGTCACGGATCAGCAAAGGCCGGTTTGAACGAACCACCCAGCCACCAATGCTCCCATCCAGGGGAACCGACACCTTTTTCATGGCCTCGGTGGCCCCGCCGGTAGCTTCGGCAAAGTGCAGTTCCTGGGTGTTTTTGTCGAAAAGCATAATGGAACATTCTTCGGTGTCGGTCAGTTCGGTAGCCGATTGGACAATGATCTGCAACAGGGGGCCCAAACTGAGCGTAGAATTTAAAATCTGGCTAACCTTCACAATCCGCTCCAGGTAGCCAATACGATGCTCCAGGCCCGTAATCTTCTGTTTCAAGGTCGACGCCTGATTTTCTTCGATGTCTGGCGAAATCGCCGGTTCCAGCTCGGGCAGAGTCCCTTCTTCGGTTAGCAGGGTTTGGTTGTCCAATTCAGCCAGCCAGTTATCTTCCGCTGCTTCCGTTTGGGTGGCAGGCCTGGTTTCTCCTTCCGACTCCGGTTCCTCGGGCGGGCCATCAAGATACTTTAACATATCAACCCCATCTTCAATATTAACTCAATGTGCATTTACAGACTTTACTCATAATAAGAATCAGAAAGGGATGAAGCAATCTTGGTTTGCATTATACACGAGCCAGCGAGGTTTGTCTAAGCCAGGAACAACAGCAGGTATGTCTCAGGCTTTTGGCAGACCCCGGGGGTTTTAGAGAGACTGGGGTCTTTCGGTCTAAAAATCGGGACGCGTCCAACAATAGCTACCCCAATTTGGCCAGACAATCTTCAATAGCGGTTATGGTATCAACAGATGCGCGGCCGGTGTTGAATCCCAGTCCCAGCAGAAATTCATAATTCCCCGCCGGTCCGGTAATGGGTGAAGGAATCAAACCAAATATATCCAATCCAACCCCGGTGGCGTACCCGATCACTTTGGCCAATACCTGTCGGTGCACGGCCCGGTCACGGACCACCCCACCTTTGCCAACCTGGTTTTTACCCGCCTCAAACTGGGGTTTAACCAACGCCACCACCACTGCCGGCGATTTTAACCAGCGCGCCGCCACCGGAAAAATTAACTTGAGCGAAATGAACGACACATCAATTGTTACCAGGTCAATCTGCTCCGGCAATGCCTCCAGATGGCGGGCATTGGTCCGCTCCATCACTATCACCCGCTCATCTTGACGCAACGGCCAGGCCAGTTGTCCATACCCTACATCAATGGCGTAAACGCGGGCAGCGCCTTTTTGCAGCAACACATCGGTGAACCCGCCGGTTGAGGCACCCACGTCGGCACAAACCCAGCCGCCCGGAGCAAGATCAAACGCCTCCAGCGCTGCGGCCAGTTTTAATCCTCCCCGGCTGACATAGGGCAAATCTTCGTCAAGGGTGAGGTTAGCCTCAGTAGATATTTGGCTACCGGCTTTGGTTACTACCTGGCCTTCCACCCGCACTTTGCCCGCCATAATCAGAGCCTGAGCCTTGCTGCGACTTTCAGCCAATCGTTTTTTAGTTAATAATACGTCTAACCTGACTTTGCCCATCGTTTCAAGCGTAGCATAATTCCGGGCAATCGGCAAGCGTCAAAGGATGGGTTCAGAAATTCTCATTTTAGAGCAAAGACCTGACAGGTTTTCGTTAAATTCGCTATTTTGATGGTAACTTTTCGTTCGATAGTTATTTTTGCCGAGAAATTTCTGGCCAAACCTGTCAGGTCTGGCCATCCTGAGAATTGCTGGGATGGGTTGCAGATGTCTGGGCCGTGTATTTTTTGCTAAAGCCTCCCGCTTCGGGTATCATACCCGTTTGATTACACGCTTGCGAGGATATTTTGATTACCGGAATTTTCAAAACATTACGCCCCCATCAGTGGACCAAAAACGGCTTCATTTTTGTGGCCTTGATTTTCGATGTTAAGTTATTCCAAATTGACGCCCTGGTTAAAACCATCGTTGGTTTCATTTTACTGTGTTTTATCTCCGGCACAGTGTATGTAATTAACGATCTGGCCGACATTGACAAAGACCGTCAACATCCCACCAAAAAAAATCGCCCCCTTGCTTCGGGGCGAGTGCCGGTGAAAGTTGGGATTATCACGGCGATTATTCTCCCGGCGGTGTGTTTGCCGTTGGGTTTCTGGCTGGATTTCTATTTTGGCCTTATTTTAACCGGCTATCTTTTGCTACAAATTGGGTACTCATTTTTTCTAAAAAATGTGGTGATTGTTGACATTTTAACGGTGGCGGCTGGGTTTGTCTTGCGGGTTGCCGGGGGGGTGGTGCTGGTAGATGCAGTGCGTTTTTCGCCCTGGTTATATGTGTTTACCGTCCTGCTGGCTTTGTTTGTGGTGTTGGGCAAACGCCGCGCCGAGTTATCCGAATTGAAAGGTCAGGCCACCAACACCCGCGCCATCCTCAGCGAATATAATCTCCCTTTTTTGGATGAAATGATGGATGTGGTGACGGCCGGCATCTTGATGACTTATGCCTTTTACACTTTTTTTGCCGAAGGTCTGCCCGAAAATCATCTCATGATGCTGACCATCCCCTTTGTAATTTACGGCATCTTCCGCTATCTGTATATCCTTCACGTGCAGGGTAACGGCGGCGCGCCCGATGAGGTGGTACTCACCGACCGCCCTCTGCAAATTTGTGTGGCCTTATTCTGGCTGGCAGTGGTGGCTATTTTATATTTGGCCTGATCGAGATCAAATCAGATTTTTCTCGCGGGCGTAAATGGCTGCCTGAGTGCGGTCACGCAAACCCAGGCAGTTGGCAACGGTCTGGGTTTGCTAGTATAATGGGGCATGAACCCCCAATTGATAATGTCCTAACCCGGACGAGACGGACCCAAAAAGTTCAAACTCCAATCGAAAATTTTTTACCCAAAAAGCAAGAAGTTCATGGGTTAGGCCATAAGAGGTGTGACTGTGTCGTCAACCGAAGACCAGCCGCTTGTCGTCGAAAATCTCTCGTTCCGTTATCGCAACCGGGATGAATTGGCTATTCAAAACATTTCCTTTGCCTTGGAGCCTGGTAAAATCTTGCTCATTGCCGGCGCCAGCGGTTGCGGCAAAACCACCCTTCTCCGCTGCATCAACGGCCTGATCCCGCGCAGTTACAAAGGCGAATTGACCGGGCGGGTGCTTCTTCACGGCCAGGAAACGGCAGACATGCCCCTGTCGCGCATCTCTCAGATTGTGGGTACAGTGCTGCAAGACCCGGAACGCCAGATATTGGGGGCCCACGTTTTCACCGAAATAGCTTTTGGCCTGGAGAATTTAGGCGTGCCCCGCCAGGAAATTCAGCGTCGGGTTGAGGAAACGTTAGCCTACCTGGGCATCGCCCACCTGAAAAACCGCGAAACTTTTTACCTCTCCGGCGGCGAAAAGCAGAAAGTGGCTGTGGCGGGTATTCTGGCCATGCAGCCTTCGATCCTGTTGCTCGACGAGCCGTTGGCCAGCCTGGACCCAGCCAGCGCCGAAGAAGCCCTGACCCTTGTCCGGCATCTGGCCGATGAGGGCAAGGCCGTGATCATTATCGAGCATCGGGTTGAAGATGTGTTAAAAGTCAACCCCGAGCTATCTATGTTCATGGTCGAGGGCGAAGTGCGTTACTTTGGCCCCACCACCGGGTTAGAGGCAGTAGTTGACTACCGCGAGGTAAAGCTGCCGGCCTCGATGATTTTGGAGAAGGCCCGTCAGGCCCCCCCACCCACTTATACCCCCCCCGTGCTGGCGACGACCGGTGGCAACGGACTTCTGGCCGAGTTTCGAGAGGTAAACTTTGCCTACGAACCGGAAACTCCTGTCCTGAAAGACATCAATCTCTCCATCCGGGCCGGCGACGTTATTGCCGTACTTGGTCCCAATGGGGCCGGTAAAACCACCCTGGTAAAACACGCCATCGGCCTGCTCAAACCCAAACAAGGCCAGGTATTGCTGCAAGGGACAGACACCCGTGAGTTAAGCGTGGCTCAAATTGCCCACACCATCGGCTACGTTTTCCAAAGTCCCTCCCATATGCTGTTTGCCCCCACCGTCCGTGAGGAATTGGCCTTTGGCCCCCAAAATCTGAAATTTGACTCGAAAACCGTTGACCGCCATGTGGCCGAAGCCGTGGATATTTTGAACCTCAGAGGATTGGAAGATTATCCCCCCTTGGGTCTAAGTTTTGGACAACAAAAACGGGTCAGCATTGCGGCCATTGTAGCAATGCACAGCAAGATATTGGTAATGGACGAGCCAACAGCCGGCCAGGATTACAAAAACTACATGGCTTTTATGAACGCCATTCTGGAACTACCCAATTTTGAGGCGATCATCTTTATTACGCACGATGTGGATATAGCCGTGTGTTATGCCAACCGCGTGATCCTGGTTCACGCCGGCACCATCGCTGCCGATGGTCCGCCGGACGAAGTGTTAGCCGATATAGAATTATTGAAGCGATGTAGCGTAGTACCTACCTCACTGCTGGCCGTCAACCTGGAGCATCTAGCCCAAACAAAACGTTTTATGCCCGCCGAGGCTCTGGCGTATACCTTGGCCAGCCGAACCGGGCGTATCCAACCCGATATGTCAGGGTTTTAGGGGGTAGTTGGTGAGCAGTGATAAACTGACCACCGGGTAGTTTGCGGCAGTCATACCGGGGAGGGATATGCCTGTCGCGGGGTAATAAAAGTATCTGGAACAATTTAATTACTGGCTGCCGGGCAAACGGCGGTAGCCACTTTTTACAAACAGGAGGATTAATATGGCTTTAGGGAAAATAACCCAAAACCGAGCTGTTATGTGGCTCATAGTGCTGATTGTGTTTGTGATTTTGATGCTTCTGGCCAGCGCCTTCACCAGCGGCGACAAGATTCAGGGGGTCGCCTGGATTGTGCTCACGGCTATTGCCATCATCGGCATGTACATCGTTTACTTTGCCACAGCCAAAAGCGAGGCCTGGACAGTTGGCACCCGGCAGGTAGTGTACATGGCTATTGGCGCGGCGTTGTATGGCGTTTTTAACTACATTTTCAACACCATTCCCATGCCGTCGGTCAGCCAGGTGTCGCTACGGCCCTCTATCTGTATTCCTGTTTTCTTTGGGTTTGTCTTTGGCCCGGTGGTGGGCTTCTTCACCGGGGCCGTGGGCAACATCCTGGGTGACTTCATCACCGGCTGGGGCGTGTATCCGGTTTGGGATATCGGCAACGGGCTGATAGGATTCGTGTCTGGCCTGGTGGTACTTTTTGGCGATAAAAAACGCAGCCTTAACTTCTTGACCGGCCTGGTGGCCGTGCTCATTCTCATTGCCGCCGGTCTGGTCTTCTTCAACCCGCGGGTCATCGGTCCGTGGACGGGTGAAATCGAAGACTTTTCGTTCTGGGCCTGGGCGTTCATCATTGGGGGCGTGGTGGTGATTGTGGGCCGTTATATACTGGAGCGAGTCAGCGTGGACCTAGCCGCCATCAATCTGTGGGGCACGCTGGGCATCATCATCGGCATCGGTTTTGCCGCCATCTCCGACATCTGGATCAATGGTTATAGCTTTACTACGGCGATGATTGGTGAGTTTGCTCCGGCCGCTGGCCCCAACATTCTCAACTCAATGATCCTCAGCCCCATTTTGCTGGCCGCCTATCAGGCCATCCAGGCCCGCACTGGCCGTTAACAGGTGCAAGCAAGCCCTAAAGGTGGGCGAACCATGTCGCCTGAGATCTTTAGGGCTTGTCTCGCGCCGAGGATGATGACATGCTGATTGCCTGGCGTTATCGCGAACGAAATACAATTATCCAACGCCTGGACCCGCGAGCGCGGATTATTTTCATGCTGGCCATGCTTTTTTCTATTATCCAATTTTGGGACCTGCGCATCATGCTACTGTTTCTGAGCGTGGCCGCGCTCCAGTATTGGCTGGCCAAACTCACCTGGCGCGAAACGCGGCGAGTGTGGATTCTGATCAGTTTCATCATCCTCTTTATGACCACCCTGACGTTTCTGACCGGAAGAGGCGGGGTAGCGTTTGCCTACCACCAGGAACATCTCATCCGTCGCCTGGGGCCTCTTTCCCTCCCCGTCGTGGGCTGGCAACTTTCTTTAGACATTACGGCTGAAAAAACTATCTTTGCCTTCAGTCAACTTGTGCGGATGTACGCCATTACCACCATGGCCATCGTTATCCCCTACACCATAAATCCAAGCCTGTACGGCATCACCTTCCGCAAGTTGGGGTTGCCCGACAAATTTGCCTATGCCATGGACCTGGCCTTTCGTTTTGTACCCACCCTGGGCCGTGATTTCAGCATCACCCTTGATGCCCAGCGAGCCAGAGGGTACGAAGTGGAAAAGCCAGCGGGTGGCCTCATTGCTCAGATTCGCCGGTTGGCCCCCATCTTGGTGCCCGTAACCATCAATGCCATCGTCAGCGCCGAAGACATTATCGACGCCATGGACCTGCGCGCTTTTGGTATTGGGCCGCGCACCTGGGTGCGCCAGCTCATCTATCGCTTCGACGATAAACTTCTCATCGCCGCAAGTGTGTTGGTTTTTGTTGGCGCTACCGTTCTGGCCTTTATGGGCGTCGGCCGGTTGTGGGTGCCGGAAGTCTTATTGCGTTTGGCGACCGGTTGAAATTGTAGGATTGAAAACTCTAAAGGGGGCGGGTAGTGGTTCAATTGTAAGTGATGAGATGTTTTTATTTTGCCCCCACCCCTGGCCCCTCCCCCAAATTGGGGGAGGGGGAAAAGG